>JAAYPO010000110.1 GCA_012519745.1 Clostridiaceae bacterium
CGGGGGTTCGATTCCGTCCACCAGCTCCATAATAAAAAGGTCACGACCAAAAGTCGCGGCCTTTTTATTATGCAGATATATATGACGGAATCGAACCCGGGAGGGCATGAGCGTAAAGAAAAATGCACGCCATTTTTTAGCGAATGCGCGAGGATCTCTGGGGAGCCTGGTGATCCGAGCGTAACAGCACAGCAAGAAATAGAACATCAAGGCTGTGCGGTCGATTCCGTCCACCAGCTCCATAATAAAAAGGTCACGACCAAAAGTCGCGGCCTTTTTATTATGCAGATATATACGACGGAATCGAACCCGGGAGGGAAAAAAGGCCATATAATAATTTGCCGTCCATGTTTACATACTAATGATAAACATAATCAAGGAGGTAAGATGCTTGCATAAAAGAATTCTAGTTATGATTGCAGTAATATTGCTGTTATGGAGATTTGCTTCATACGATGTGACGGCAGCGGAGCTTTCAGTAAACCGCAATTACACCACTTACAAGGTGGTATATGGTGACAATCTGTCGCGCATTGCCCATAAATTCAACACAACTGTGGCAAATCTCAAAAGCTTGAACAAGCTTAGTTCCAGTTTGATATATGCAGGCCAATCCCTTAAAGTTCCTTCATCTGCAAATGTAAGCATATTGTACTACACAGTCCAGTCCGGGGATAGTCTGTGGGCTATAGCGAATCGGCTGGGAGTTACAATTGGCGGGATCAAAGCGAACAATGGTTTGACTTCCGATAGGATATATGTTGGGCAGATCCTGAAAATAGTATCCAGAAACCCTGTGACTACGGTTAACTACAGAGTAGATGCCGGTGATACGCTCTGGGGTCTTTCACAAAAGTATAACACCTCAGTAGATGCTATCTCCAAAAGTAATTATATGAAGGTCAATTATCTGATGCTCAAGCAAACGATAACAATACCTCTAAATTCAACTCATTATGTAAAGCCAATAGGAATCAGCATGCTGAGACGAAAGAAGAATATGTACTATGGTGACATATATACCTGGGATGTCGGCAAAAGGCTGTTCACGGTCGGGACAAGAGCAACAGCAATGGATCTGGCTACAGGAGCCATGTGGAATATCAGGTATTATGGCGGATCAAATCACGCGGATATTGAACCGCTGACTAAAACTGATACAAATACCATGTACCGGGTTTTCGGATATAACTGGTCCTGGGCAAACAAAAGACCGATCGTATTGATTTTCAGCCAGGGCGGGATAAAGTATCAGATCGCTGCCAGCCTGATAGGAATGCCTCATGGGAACGATGCTATGCATATTGCAGACAACGGGATGGCAGGCCACTGCTGCTTGTATTTTTACAACTCGGTAGGGCACTCCTTGCCGGAGGTCGATCCGGCTTGCCAGCGAAATGTCTTAAAAGCTAACGGTCAGTGATTTTTGATGGCCTGGCAGAATGCAGCAAGTATCCTTGATTTTATTGATAATATGATTTAGAATATATACAGAACGTATGTTCTGTATAGTTTGATTGATGATTTGATGAAGCGGCTGAAGGAATGTAAAAGGAAACAATGTTGAAGGTGAATATCATGGAAGGAAAAAACCGCTTTTATATAGCAATCGACCTGAAGTCTTTTTATGCCTCCGTTGAGTGTGTTGAGCGCGGTCTTGACCCTATGAACACTAACCTCGTGGTCGCCGACGCCAGCCGTACAGAGAAGACCATCTGCCTTGCTGTTTCGCCGTCGCTCAAAGCTCATGGGATTCCCGGACGGGCAAGATTGTTTGAAGTTGTTCAAAAAGTTAAGGAAATAAATGCGCAGCGGCAACGAACAGTGCCAGGCCGCATGCTCACCGGCGAATCCTATGATAGCTTGGTGCTGAGAGCCTTCCCTGAACTGGCTCTTTCATATATAACCGCACCGCCACGTATGGCTCTGTATATAGAGTACAGCACACGGATATACAATATTTATTTGAAATACGTTGCACCTGAGGATATCCATGTGTACTCGATCGATGAGGTGTTCATTGATGCCACGGATTATCTGAACACATATCATCTCACGCCCCGGGAGATGACCATGACAATGATCCGGGATATCGTCAGGACCACTGGCATTACAGCTACAGCCGGGATCGGAACAAATCTTTATCTTGCCAAAGTCGCAATGGATATCCATGCGAAGCATATAAAGCCGGATAAAGACGGGGTGCGAATCGCTGAGCTGGATGAAATGACTTATCGCCGATTACTCTGGACACATCGTCCGATTACGGATTTCTGGCGTGTCGGGAAGGGGTATGCCAGGAAGCTGGAGAAACACGGGATGTTTACTATGGGCGATGTGGCAAGATGCTCTATTGGAAAGACTAATGAGTACTACAATGAAGATTTGCTTTATAAGCTCTTCGGTATCAATGCAGAACTGCTGATCGATCATGCATGGGGCTGGGAACCTTGCACGATGTCCGATATTAAGGCATATAAGCCCAGTACGAACAGCACAGGTGCCGGGCAGGTCCTGCAAGGCCCCTACACCTTTGATAAAGCAAGACTGGTTGTACGGGAAATGGCTGATCTTCTTGCTCTCGATCTAGTGGATAAGGGTCTTGTGACCGACCAGATAGTTTTAACTATAGGATACGACATTGAAAGTCTCAAGGATCCGGAGATCAGCAGATCCTATCATGGCGAGGTGACAACAGACCAATACGGCCGCAGGATCCCCAAACATGCACATGGCACATCGAATCTACACTGTCAGACTTCCTCTGCAATGCTCATCATAGAGGCGGCCATGGAGCTGTTTGACCGTATTGTGGGCAAAAACCTGCTGGTCAGAAGAGTCAATATAACGGCAAATCATGTTGTCAATGAGAACTCTGTTGTAAAAACCGACTCCTTCGAGCAGATGGATATGTTTACAGAATATGATGTCGTTCAGAAGAAGCGCGCCGAGGAAGAAGCGGCGCTGGAAAGGGAGAAGAAGATGCAGGAGGCTGTGATCAATATAAAGAAAAAGTACGGTAAGAATGCTGTTCTGAGAGGTATGAACCTTGAGGAGGGAGCAACGACCGTATTACGCAATCGGCAGATCGGAGGGCATAAGGCATGATGAATCCATATGATGACATTATCAATTTGCCCCATCATACCTCTGCTTCGCGTCCGCGTATGTCTGTATATGACCGTGCGGCGCAGTTTTCTCCCTTTGCCGCGCTTACAGGCTACGACACCGCTATCACTGAGACGGCCCGATTAACGGACAAAAAAATCGAGCTGGATGAATACAAAAAGGCAGATCTGAGCGAGAGGCTGTGCATGATACAGGACCTGAAAGACGAGCGGTCTGAAGTCTCAATAACCTTTTTTATGCCTGATAAAAAGAAGTCCGGCGGTGAGTACATTACCGTTACCGGATGCGTGAAGAAAATTGATGAACATGAACGCATTGTAGTAATGAGGGATGCCACCAAAATTCCGATCGAAGATATTCTTGAAATTGACGGTGAGCTATTTGGTATACTCGAACACAATGAATAGGAGCTGCCAAATTCAGTCAAAAAAGTATTCCTGCTCGACCTTTATAATCTGCCCTGTAATCGCATGAACATGAACTTCGTATACTCCTGATGTGGTGCGGATATCCACTTCATATACTAATATGCCGTTTTCATAGTCTAACTCAACTTTTATGACTTGACCCGGAACTTGCTGTAAGGCTATTTGGATCGCTGCCTCACTGCTGATTCGATAACTCCTCCAGTAATTATCCCATAAACAAAAATAACTGTTATAATTATAGTTAAACATGATGTGACCTTCTTTCAAATATTAACTCTACATAATCAATATAGGCATTATTATCTAAAGTGTTACTAAATATGGAGAATGAGCACTCTTTGTTTTTTCATCATTTTATCAGTCGGGCAAGGTGATGGTACATTATAGATGAGCGCATCGGGAAGTGCGTATATGAAGTTAACATTGAATGCACGGTAGTTCCGCACTGAGAATAATGACATAGGTTGTCGTAAAATGTTGAAAATATGACGGGTAATAATTTATGCATTTTACTCTTTTGTATAATATAATGAATATATTAAGTTATAATCTTGAGATTTTAGTTAGTTTTGCTGTCTCTCCCCACACGGGGAGAGTGGATTGAAATAAGCTTGCTGAAATGCTTAAGACGATAGTTATATGTCTCTCCCCACACGGGGAGAGTGGATTGAAATTTGATTTAAGTATACCATATTCAAATTTGATTGTGTCTCTCCCCACACGGGGAGAGTGGATTGAAATTGAATCGAGTAACATAAATTTACCTCCTTAGTTTGTCTCTCCCCACACGGGGAGAGTGGATTGAAATATAATGCTGGCTAAACAAAACAATACGCAAATGAGTCTCTCCCCACACGGGGAGAGTGGATTGAAATCTGTAATCTGAAACATTGTTCGCCTGTAATTTGAGTCTCTCCCCACACGGGGAGAGTGGATTGAAATTGCCCGGATTCATGTATCATCACCGTCCTCGGCAGTCTCTCCCCACACGGGGAGAGTGGATTGAAATCCATCCTTCAGGTACAACACCTATTACGCTATCCGTCTCTCCCCACACGGGGAGAGTGGATTGAAATTTGTCAACCTCTCAAACATCTTCCTTCCCTCCTATGTCTCTCCCCACACGGGGAGAGTGGATTGAAATACACCAAAGCAATATAAAGAAGTCGAAGTTGTACGTCTCTCCCCACACGGGGAGAGTGGATTGAAATCTGTATCACCAGAATAAAACATATACCTACCCCTAGGTCTCTCCCCACACGGGGAGAGTGGATTGAAATAATCGGTCCGCCATATGCGTTGCCGATATCCCCATGTCTCTCCCCACACGGGGAGAGTGGATTGAAATCACATGCCGGTGCTTTGCCAGTAGCCTTTACGATGTCTCTCCCCACACGGGGAGAGTGGATTGAAATTCCTGCTTCTCAGCCAGCTGCGCCTTTTTTGCATGTCTCTCCCCACACGGGGAGAGTGGATTGAAATCTTTGTGATTTTCAGCAACTCGTCATAGATACCGTCTCTCCCCACACGGGGAGAGTGGATTGAAATTTCTGTGTCATATTCCCACCCATCATCTCCAATATGTCTCTCCCCACACGGGGAGAGTGGATTGAAATCGCATACATGCATTACGCCGTGTAAGCCGCATCAGTCTCTCCCCACACGGGGAGAGTGGATTGAAATCGATATATGGTACAAGCTCCATTGTCTTATGACTGAACCTATCATGGAACCACAGAATACCCGAATTTATGTGTTAGCATACACTCTTGCTTTGGATTTCACAGCAATGGTAAACTGATGATAAATATCAAAAGCCCTGTTATTAGGCAATTATGTAAGCCTGATCCTGAAGAGGTGAGGAGGTAATAATGAGAATTGTTGATTTTGGAATTGAACACATTGAGCCTGCGAAGCAAATAGCCTCCTGAGCATGGTCAGCGTCGTGCTGCGCGTCCACCCAACGCGCCGGAATTATGAGGCGGAACGCAGCTTTGTCAGTGTGCTGCCGACTGTGGAGGAATTTCCCAACGAAAATATTCTGAAACGTGTATATAAAGGCAGTGTCGGCATGATGATGAGTGCAGTCGCGAAGAAGCAGAAGCTCACACGTAAGGAGATCGACGAGTTATATGCTATACTGCGTCAGGCTGAGGAGGCGAAAGAATAATGGAATGGGTCATTACTTCTTCTGTGCTCATCCTGACAGTCATAGCGTTGCGGTACATACTCAGGGGCAAAATCAGCCTCCGACTGCAATATTCACTTTGGCTGCTGGTGCTGCTGCGCCTGCTTGTGCCGATAAATTTTGCGGAGAGCAGTGTCAGCGTGATGAATGCGCTGCCTGAGGACAATCGGGGATTGGGAATCATTAATGAGCCATTGGAATACACGCCTGCTGAGAGTAAAACGCCTTCAGCCGGGGAGGAGCTTTCCGGAAAGAATTGGATCACCGAATGGGCAGCACCGGACAGCCATATTTGCTGATGCTTTGCATCGAAACCGACCATAATTCCGTGATTCCCTAACAATGACTATTCCAGCCAACGTGACATTGATACGTTTCCTTGCATAAACAGGCCCTTAGTGATATTATTTATTTGCTGTATTATGTAAAACGCTATTTGTAGTGTTCAAGTATCTTATAAAGTGATAAACAGTGGAGGAAATATGGTTTTTTCCAGCTTGGTTTTTCTGCTCCGGTTTCTGCCGATTACCATCCTGCTTTACTTTATTATGCCGACTATGAGAGCGAAAAACATGGTGTTAATAGCAGCTTCACTTATTTTTTATGCCTGGGGCGAGCCGGTGTGGGTCATGCTGTTGGTGTACAGCTCAGTCATAGATTACGTGTGTGGCTGGTTTGCAGGGAAGTATAAAAATTCTGCAAAGGGCAGGGTATTCCTTGCGGCATCTCTTGTTTTGAATCTGGGCCTTCTTGCGTTTTTCAAATATGGAAACTTCTTTGTGGACAATATTAATGCGATTCCCGGAATAAACATACCCAATACCGGTATATCACTTCCGATAGGCATATCCTTTTATACGATGCAGACCATTTCCTATACGATTGATGCATACAGGGGCAATGTCAAAGTCCAGAAATCCTTTTTCAACTTCCTGCTCTTCGTTTCCATGTTTCCGCAGCTGGTTGCCGGTCCGATAGTACGCTACTCGGATATTGAGGATCAACTGGCTGAAAGAAAGGTAACACTGCAGGGTGTTTATGCAGGGATACTCCGCTTTGTGGCAGGTTTGGCAAAAAAGACGCTTATAGCGAACTATGCAGGTTCACTGGCTGTGAGGTTTCTTGACGGAGATCTGCTGACCCAATCGACGCCTTCTGTATGGTTTGGACTTCTATGCTATACCTTCCAGATATATTTTGATTTTTCGGGTTATTCAGATATGGCAATAGGCCTCGGAAAGGTATTTGGCTTCAGCTTTCCGGAAAACTTCAACTATCCTTATATTTCACAAAGCATTACTGATTTCTGGCGGCGCTGGCATATGACACTGGGCACATTTTTCCGAGACTATGTGTACATACCGCTGGGAGGCAACCGAAGACTGCAGTACAGGAATATATTGATCGTCTGGATGCTGACCGGCCTGTGGCATGGTGCCAGCTGGAACTTTGTCATATGGGGACTGTATTTTGCGGTGATCCTGGTGCTGGAGAAAACTTTCATGCTCAAGATGCTGAAAAAGGTGCCCAGGCTGCTTAGAACGGCATATTCCTTCCTGCTGGTCGTGTTCGGATTCAATTTCTTCTACTTTACAGACTTCAGCCGGAATCTGGAAGCGCTTCAAGTCATGTTCGGGCTGGCAGGATCAGGCTTTTCGATCATTGAGGCATTGCAGCTGGCGGTGAATTATCTTCCGTTTATAGCAGTCTGTCTGATCTGTGCTGTGCCTGTAAAGAAGTATGCGCTGGATCGTCTTGGCAGGCTCAAGCTTCCGGAAGGGATCAGAGCAGCTGTAGTGGCGGCAGGTGTTGCCATCGTATTTATTATTTCTGCAGCAAGTATTGTCAGCAACAGCTATAATCCATTTATATATTTTAGGTTTTAGGGTGGAATGTATGAAAAAGATCGAATATACTGTGATAATAACATTTACGATGATACTTGCGGCGTTCTGCTTTTGCTCGCTGTTTACAGACAGCGACGGCTTTTCTCCTTTTGAAAACAGGTATCTTGCCACTAGGCCGGAATTCTCCGCTAAAGAGTTTTTTACCGGTGATTTCACTGATGATTATGAGACCTTCCTGCTGGACAACTTTGTGCTCAGAGATTTGTCTATCAAGGGGTACCAGTCATATTCAAACATATTGTTTCTTGATGCTTTTACTGAAAGCGAGACGGTTTTGGCCAGCGTTGATGTCGATGCCTTTGTAACGGCGGGGGGACAGGAAGGTCTCTCGGCTCCGGCGGCAGGTGAAGATGCATCATCTTCATGGCAGGCCGATGACGGTGATGAGACCCGGCAGGGCGGCAATAATGTTGATGCAGCCGGAAACCTTATTGGTACCGGAACGCAGGAACCGGGACAACCTGACTTGGATGAAGGCAGTGTGATCGGAGTCTCGCAGACCGGGGGCGCACAGTCCACGGACAGCGGGCAGGGGGTATCCGGCACCGGCCAAACCGATACTGCTCAGCAGCCACAGACGGGAGGGAACGCCGAAGGGCAGGGACCTGCGGCTTCCGGGCAAAGCCAGGGACAGGGGGCCGGACAGTCATCCGTCCAGCAGCAGGCAGGAGCGGGGTCGGCAGCCGATACTTCTGCCGGTGAACAGACTGATACCAAACTGAACAATTCGCTGATCATATCCGGTGACAGGATAATGATGCCCACGGGTTCAAGCGGAAACCTTGCCCATTTTGGTGAGATAATGGCCGACTTTGCCCGAATAATGCCCGAGCTCAACGTCTATTCCATAACCGGCCCGACAAGCGCTGCTTTCTATGCTTCAAAGAAATACAGCACCGGGGGCTATGACCAGAGCAAGGCTGAAAGGATAATTCGCGGCAGCGCAGAGGGCGTGACTGTTGTAAAAGCTTACGACAAGCTTAAGGAGCATAGGGATGAGTATATTTATTTCCGCTCTGATGTCCACTGGTCGGCTTTAGGTGCATATTATGCATATGCAGCATTCTGCGAATCGGCAGGGATGGAAGCGGCTGATATAGAGAATGATTTTACCAAGTACACTTACGAACCATTCTTAGGCGGGCTGTACTCTCAGATATACAAAACGCCGCAGGCCGCAAGACTCCAAAACAATCCGGAGCAGTTGGACTACTATATACCAAAGCTGGGTCATAAACTGACGCTGTACACCATGGGCAATATAAAGACTCCAAGGACTGCCGACTGTATAATAAACACAAATTTCAAAAGTCTGGGAGCGTACAAGTATTCCTGCTTTGCATGGGGGGACCAGCGGCTGGAGAAGATCACCACCGACAACCCGAACGGACGCAAGGTCCTGGTAGTGAAGGATTCATATGGAAGCGCCCTCATTCCGTTCCTGGTGCATAATTACTCGCTGATCTATGTCATAGATCCCAAGGGCTTCAATAATGAAGGCAGTCTGGATCTCGACGCCAAAACGCTTATAAAGGATGAGCAGATCGATGATGTCATATTCTGCTTTTCGATCTATGGAAGTGCCAGAAAGATAATACGGGACAGTCTTACCAGTCTGCTGCTGAGATGATTTGGAGCAGTCTGCCGATTTTGCCGATGGCATGATAACGGTCAAGAGATACAAAAAGCTGCCTCAAATCAGCTTTGAGACAGCATCTTTTGCTTTTCTTATGCATGGAAATTTCTCTATTAGCGATAAATCAGTTTGAACGATGCGTTATAGTGCGACTTCTGCTTTGCCGGTATAAAGGTTGATTTTGCTGCTTTCTAATTTTCCCTCGACTGAAATGCTGACTATTTCATACTCCATCTGACCCGAAGGCGTTTTGACAGTGACAAGGGAGCCGACAGGCTTCAGAAGCAGAGCCCTCCCCATGGGAGAAAAGCAGGATGCGCTGTCAAGCGAGACTCCCGAATTGCCTGCAAAGGGCAGCACAATACGATAGCTAAAGGTATCGGGATCGTCTCCGTCTTTCAGTTCGACCCGACATCCGATTATTGTAAATGGACAGTCATCCAGACCTTCCTTCTTTACCTTAACGTTTTTCAGATAATTTTCGATTTGCGCAGTATAATCTCTGAAGAATGCTTCGCTATCCATGCCGTTTTCAGCACTTTCGGCAAAAAAACCTTTGATGATGGGCTCTTTTTCCCTTTCGATTTCAGCGATATGTTCAGTCAGGATCTTGTACATCCGTTCAGACAATACTGTTTTCTGCATTTTCATCTCCCTTTCAAAAAAATTTACTTTATATGGAATCAAACAAAAAAATATAAGAAGACACTTCGCGTTGGTATGTGCGAAATGTCTTCTGTATATATGCTAACATAAATGTAAATGGATGTCAATGGTGGTTTATGATTACATTTAATAGTATGGAATTTATTTTAAGGATAAAATAACATTTAATGTCATACGGGCACACCGTCATCCTTCTGGTACTGCAGTAAATACAGAGAATAGTACATGCCTCTTTTGGCCAGAAGCTCCTGATGATTTCCTGATTCTCTTACCTTGCCCTTGTGAAGCACTATAATATTGTCTGCATGCTGTATCGTAGACAGTCTATGGGCGATAACCACTGTTGTACGGTTTTTGGTGAGTTTCCCAAGAGCATCCTGTATAAGCAGTTCTGTCTCCGTATCGATGTTGGAGGTTGCCTCGTCCAGTACAAGGATAGCCGGGTCAAAGGCAAGAGCCCGGGCAAACGCCAGCAGCTGCCTTTGTCCTGAGGAGAATGTGGCTCCGCGCTCCATCACCTCTGTGTCGTAGCCCTGGGGAAGCTTGCTGATGAAGCTGTCGGCATTGACATAGCTTGCGGCTTCGATTATCTTTTCATCACTGATACCCGTCTCGTTGAGTCTGATGTTATCCTTCAGTTTGCCGCTGAACAGAAAGACATCCTGCAGTACCACACCTGTTATCCTTCTCAGGTCATCCTTGCTGATATCCCTGATGTTGATGCCGTCAATGAGGATATCTCCCTTTTGTATCTCATACAGCCTGCTCAGCAGGCTGATGATCGAAGTCTTGCCTGCGCCTGTGGCACCTACGATGGCAACTGTCTCTCCGGCAGGCACCCTGAAGGAGACGTCGCGCAGTACCCAGTCCTCACCGCTGTATGCAAACCAGACATTTTTAAATTCAATCTCGCCCCTGACCGCGTCTGTGAGACGGACCGTCCCGGAATCATCCTCTATGGGTGTGTCCAGTATAAGGAATATCCTCTCGGAGGCTGCCATGGAGGATTGCAGGATGTTGTACTTCTCAGCCAGATCGTTGATGGGCTGGAAGAGCATGCCTATATAGTTGACAAAGGCATAGACGATGCCAAACTGCAGAGTCCCCTTTAGCATGTCGAGGCCGCTGAACCACAACAACAGAGCCATGGTCAGTGAAGCCAGCATCTCGATCACCGGTCGGAACAGACCGAAGGTCACCACCTGACTCATTACGGCCTTGTGATAATCTTCTCCGGCTTTGTTAAACCGTGCAAAATTCTCCTTTTCTCTGCCAAACAACTGGATTATGCGCATTCCTGAAATGTTTTCCGAAATGACGGAATTTATTTTTGCCAGAGACGTCCTTACGTTTCTGTATACCTTTCTGATCCTGATCCTGAAAAAAACAGTGAGTACGATAACAACAGGCATGACGGCAAGTGAAATCAGCGTCAGCTTCACATCCAGCCGAAACATGATCACAACAGTTCCAGCCAGTATTATGAAATCCTTGAGCAATGTGACAAGCACATTAGTGTACATATCGTTGAGGGTCTCTGTATCGTTTGTTACACGGGTGACCAGCCGGCCGATGGGGTTTTTGTCAAAGAAGGACAACGGCATTTTCTGCATGTGGGAGAACAACAGCTGGCGTATATTGAATATGATGGACTGACCGGCATAGCTGAGAACATATATTTGCAGCAGGTTGAATATGAAAGCTCCCAGGACCAGCAGCAAGAAATATACTCCTATTTTGTTCAGCGAGCTGATGTCACCCTTTTTTATGAACTCATCGATGGTGATACCCATCAGATAAGGCCTGGCAAGGTCTGCTGCCGTAGATGCAAACAGCAATACCAATGCGGACAGAAAAAGGTACCAATACTTTGCCGCAAACTTCAGCAGCCTTTTCATCAGCCGGGAGTCGTACGCTTTTGCCTCCAGCTCTTCTTCCTCAAAGCCTGTGTCCTCCAGATGCTTGTCATCAGCCATGTCATTCCGCCTCCTCTATCTCGTCGGCAAGGAGCTGCCTGTTGTACAAATCGCTGTAATAGCCGCCCAGACTGATAAGAGAAGCATGGCTGCCCCTTTCGATGATCCTGCCTGCGTCAAGGACTATTATCTCATCTGCATCCTTGACTGCCGATATCCTGTGGGAGACTATTATACTTGTCCTCTGCTTCATTATTACTTTAAGATCACTGAGTATGCTTTCCTCTGTCTTAGCATCGACCGCTGACAGACAGTCATCCAGTATCAGCATGGAGGGCGATCCCAGTACGGCTCTTGCGATGGCGGTCCTTTGCTTCTGACCGCCGGAAAGCGTCACTCCCCGTTCACCGACTACAGTATCGAACTGCCTGGGGAATTCCATTATATTATCATACAAGCGTGCTGTTTTTGACGCTTTTTCTATGTTATCCATGTCAAACCCGCGGTAGAAATCTATATTGTTGCGTATAGTGTCAGAAAAGAGGAAGGTTTCCTGCGGAACGCAGCCTATGCTGCCTCTCAGCTGAGCCAGCGGGATGTCGTTTATGTCCCTGCCGCCTATAAAAATGCTTCCGTCGGGCACAGACAGGAGACGCGGGATGAGGTTTATCAGAGTAGACTTGCCGCTGCCCGTTCTTCCGACGATGGCCAGCGTCCTTCCCTTTTTCAAAGTGAAGCTTATATCCTCTAAAACGGGAGTCGAGCTGCCCGGGTATGTGAAGGTAAGGTTTCTGAATTCCAGATCGGTATCTGTCAAGGGTACCGGGTCCTGTGCGGCTGCCGCTGTATCGACTGCTCCGGAGGCTGCTGCTCCTTTACCAGCTGCCCCGTCGGTCACTGCTCCTTTGCCAGCTGCCCCGCCGGTCACTGTTCCTTTACCAGCTGCCACGGGAGCTGGCAGGGCAGTGTTTCTGTCTGTTATCTCGGGTTTTTCATCCATTATAGTATTGATTCTTTTTAATGACACAGAACCCCGTTCAAAAATATTGACGACCCAGCCCAGTGCTGTGATAGGCCAGATGAGCATGCCAAGATAGCTGTTGAATGCAACAAAGCTGCCCAGGGCGATCGTGCCATTGATAACCAGCAGCCCTCCATACCAGAGAGCTATGACGAAGGAGAGTGAGGCTACCAGCATTACAGAAGGAAACATCATGCTCATGAGCCGGATAAACCTCAAATTGGCGCGCCGGCTTGCCTCATTGGCCCTCCTGAAGCGTTCCGTTTCCTTTTCCTCCTGCACAAAGGATTTGATGACCCTGATGCCTGAAAAGTTTTCCCTGGCTGTCTCGGTCAGGTTTGAAAATGCCTCCTGCTGCTTATGCGCAGCGCTTTGCATGATTCTCATAAAGAGGAATACCACCACACTTAAAAGCAGCAGCGGAGCAAAGCTGGCCGCAGTCAGCGCAAAGCCGCCGGTGCGCCACATCATAGCAAGAGCTGCAATGGGAACGAGCAGACAGTCTACGGCAAATATGACCCCTTGGCCTGTCGCCATCGTGACATTGTCCATATCGTTTGTGGCATGGGCCATGAGGTCACCTGTCTTATGGGTGTTGAACCAGTTGACGGAAAGCTCTTGAAGGTGAGCATACAAGCGGTTCCTGAAGGATAGCTCCACAGATCGGGATACTCCATAGAGGGTATACCTGAAAAGGAACCTGAACACCGCTATACCTGCCGCTGCCAGTGCCAGAGAGATGGCAAACCCGGCAAGCGTATCTCTTGAAAGTGCGCCGCTCTCCAGGCTATTGGTGGCTTCGCCCAATATCCAGGGTATTATAAGCTGAAGGATGTCAACGCATATGAGAAAAATGACACCAAGCACATATCTGTATTTATGCTTCAGCAGCAAATCACCTATGTATCTTAACATGCCCATAAAAATTCTCCCAGCTGACCTGATGTGCAGTCAGCAATAAATTCTCCCAGCTGACCTCATGTGTAGTCAGCAATAAATTCTCCCGGCTGACCTGATGTGTAGTCAGCAAAATAATCTCTCGGCTGACCTCATGTGTAGTCAGCAAATATTATATCACGATTACCTGACATGGTTAAGGTATTCATGCTATCTGTATTTGAATATCATCCTCTGGTATAATAGTATATTATACGGATAGTTTTGTGGGATGTTTAATTTTACCTTGATCCCCGGAGGAGGATGCTTATGGGACTGCATAATTACCTTATGACTGTACGAAAGCTGAATAATATGGGACGGTGGTCGACAGACTTCATGCACCAGAGGGCAACGGTCAGCGAGCATTCCTTCTTTGTGTCGCAGATCGGGCAAATGCTGGCGCTGATAGAGGAAGAAAACGGAAAAGCCGTGGACTGGAGCAAGCTGTTTAAAAAATTGCTGAACCACGATGTGGTCGAGGCAATGACAGGTGACATTATCAGTACTGTCAAGCATAAGAACGAACAGCTGAGGGATATGCTGAATATGCTTGAGCGGGAAATAGTTGAGGAAAACCTGCTGGTGAGCATGGAGGAACCCTACAAGAGTATATACAGGGAGGTTCTTTTTGACGGAAAGGATGATACGCTGGAGGGCAAGATACTAAAATGTGCAGACTATATCGATGCCATCATGGAATGTATAAATGAGGTTAGGCTGAATAATATGCATCCGTTTGTACATAAATACCATTCGATAGTTGAAAAGCTTGCAGAATCAGAGCTGACCAGTGCAAAGTATTTTATGGAAAAGATCCTGCCGGAACTGGTGAAGGGATGCCATGCCTTGGAGGAGGATGCATAAAGCAGCAGTTCCTGTAATGCATAGTGAATACCGACGGCTGTTTTGAGAACAGAAATAATTTGACTGACTGTAACAAGTCGATGCACAGTGCATCTGAGCTTTACAGATAAAATTTTAATGAGGTGTATATATGTTGACAAATATCGATATCAGAAAGATCATACCCCACAGATATCCATTTTTGCTGGTGGATAAGATAATTGAGATAGATGCCGGCAAAAGGGCAGTGGGAATAAAGAATGTGACTGCCAATGAACCCTTTTTCCAGGGACATTTCCCAGAATACCCGATCATGCCGGGTGTACTGATAGTGGAGGCATTGGCTCAGACTGCAGGCATAGCGGTGAATGCTGAAGCGGCTCAGGCCGATGGGGAAGGTGAAGCAAAGCTTGGCGTATTTGCAAGCATAGATGGAATGAAGTTCAAAAAGCAGGTACTGCCCGGCGATACACTCCGCCTTGAGGCTGAAATATTGTCTGCCAAAATGGGCGTTGTAAAGGCAAAGGTCAAGGCTACTGTGGATGACAAGGTCGCAGCAGAGGGTGAGATCCGTTTTGCAATGACCCCAGTCAAGAAATAGCAGCATATATTATGCTTGCTTGCAACACACTTTACTTATGGCACACTTTACTTGAAAAACCGAACACGCGGGTTCATACACTGTTCCAAATTGCAAGTAAAGTGTGTATTTCCCACTTGAAGGGGTGGAAATATGGGCGAATAGGGCCAATAACTGCAGGCATCTCGAACTTATGTATACTTGCGACACACTTTACTTGAAAAACCGAACACGGGGGTTCACGCGCTGTTCCAAATTGCAGGTAAAGTGTGTATTTCCCACTTGAAGGGGTGGAAATATGGGCGAATAGGGCCAATAACTGCAGGTATCTCGAGCTTATGTATACTTGCGACACACTTTACTTGAAAAACCGAACACGCGGGTTCATACACTGTTCCAAATTGCAGGTAAAGTGTGTATTTCCCACTAGCAATAGGGTTCTGAATGGATATTTTAGTCGATAACAGAAAAAAGTATAGGATTATGTCTACAAGACTACCACTTCATCTGAAAATTTGTACATCTGGTTGTGTGCACACTACAGTGCAAAGAGTGCACTGTGCGAGTATGCACTAAGTGCGGTCCATATTCGTGCTGTTGATGACTTCCTCAAAGAGTGCAAGGTGTGCACTGTGC
>JAAYPO010000111.1 GCA_012519745.1 Clostridiaceae bacterium
CCTTCATGAGCTTCTCCAGACCGGTGCCCTTTATGACGAGTACAGGATATATCCTGACCAGCTCAGGTGATAATGAGATGACCTTTTTTGCTGTATCGATACACCTTTCCCTTGTATCCCCGGGCAAACCGGTCATTGTCTGGATACCTAGCCTGAAGCCCATCTTCTTTATCAAATCACAGGACCTGTATACACAGCTTGCATCATGTCCCCGACAGCTTGCCTTTAACACATCGTCATCAAGGCTCTGGACACCAAGCTCTATGGTCCTGACTCCGTACTGCCCCAGCATGCCGAGAATTTCCTCGTCGATAAAGTCAGGCCTGGTAGACAGCCTGATTTCCGAAACCCTGCCTGCTGTCACATACTTATAGGCTTCTTTCAGAAAGCCTTGCTGCAGTCCTTTTTCTATAGCAGTAAAGCTGCCGCCATAGAATGCAATTTCTGCAAAGGCACCCTCATCGATGGTTTTCAGATGCTCCTCAATGATCTCATTGATCCTATCGGTGGTCATATCAGATATCTGTCCGCTTATTTTCTTTTGATTACAGAATATGCAGTCGTTGGGACATCCCTTATGGGGAACGAAAACAGGTATTATCACATGCTTCATGCTCATTTTTTCACCATGATTTTATCTATCGCAGCCTTGGCGGCATTTTGCTCAGCTTCCTTTTTTGTCCTTCCCTCACCTGTTCCATATGCCTTGCCCCCGACTGAAAGCTCGGTTATGAACACCTTGTCATGATCAGGGCCCTTTTCGTCGATTATCCTGTAGCTAATATGCTGCTCGCTATGCTTTTGTACTATTTCCTGGAACCGGGTTTTATAATCCCTGAACACTTCCTTATTGTTTATGCTGTGGTGGATGTCCTTCATGGCTCCGAGAATGAATTCTCCGGCTTTCATAATGCCGCCGTCAAGGTAAATGGCCCCTATCAGAGCTTCAAAGGCATCTGAAAGTATGGAGGTGCGTTTTCTGCCCCCTGTGTTTTCTTCCCCTTTACCAAGATATAAATATTTACCAAGGTTGATTTTTTGGGCACATTTAAACAATGAGAACTCACAGACGACAGCCGCCCTTGTTTTTGTCATTTCTCCCTCCGGCAGCTCAGGATGGTTGCGGTATATGTAATCACTGGTGATTATATTCAGTACTGAATCACCCAGAAACTCCAGTCTTTCGTTGCTGGTAAGGCCCTCGGCTCTTCTTTCATTGGCATAGGAGCTGTGCGTAAGAGCCAGCTGCAGCTTGCCTTTATCCCTGAACCGGTAGCCGATGGTATCCTCAAGCTCCCTCAGCCTGTTGAGTTCATCCGTATCCAATACTTTGCTCATTGTTCGCTCCTCGTATATAACAAAAAACTTAAAGGCAAGGAATACCATCCCCGCCTTTAATAAATTTTACCTCATTTCTTTTTTTCATGCAAATATCAAATATCAAACCCGGCAGATCTACTCACTGAATTTCTTCAGAACCAGCGCTGCGTTGTGGCCTCCAAAGCCCAGTGCATTTGACAACGCATACCTGATGTCAGCCTTTCTGCATTTGTTGGGCACGTAATCCAGATCACACTCAGGATCGGGGTTGATGTGATTGATGGTAGGAGGCAGTATTCCATCCTTAAGAGCCATGGTCGTAATGACGGCTTCAATTGCTCCTGCAGCGCCCAGCAGGTGGCCGGTCATTGATTTTGTCGAGCTGACGGCCAGTTTGTATGCATGTTCACCGAAAACACTTTTTATCACTTTTGTCTCTCCCACATCGTTCAATGGGGTCGATGTTCCATGGGCATTTATATAGCCGATTTCTTCGGGCTTTATGCCTGCATCATCGATAGCGTTTTTCATGGATCTGGCTCCGCCTGTGCCGTCAGGTGAAGGAGCTGTGATGTGATAAGCATCGCATGTGCAGCCATAACCGGCTATTTCTCCCAGAATAACAGCTCCGCGCTTCCTGGCATGCTCGTATTCTTCCAGTACAAGAATCGCCGCACCTTCGCCCATTATAAAACCATCCCGGTCCTTGTCGAAAGGCCTGCAGGCAGTGGACGGATCAGGATTTGTGGAAAGGGCCTTATTTGAACAGAAGCCTGCGAAGGACAGAGGTGTGATAGCTGATTCCGCACCTCCGGTGACAATGATGTCGGCATCGCCTCGCTGTATCACCTTGAATGCATCACCTATTGCATTGTTGCCTGAGGCACATGCTGTCACTACGCATTCATTGAAGCCCTGAAGGTTGTACTCTATTGCTATCCTTCCTGCAGCCATGTTTGCGATCATTGATGTGATAAAAAAAGGACTGACCCTTCCCGGGCCCTTTGTTGCCAGGATCTGATGCTGATCCTCCAGTGTCTGGATCCCTCCAATACCTGATCCGACGACACAGCCTGCCCTGAAGCTGTCTTCCTTTTCCATGTCGAGACCTGACATCTCCATGGCCATTTTGGCAGCAGCCAGTGCGTACTGGGTGAAAACATCCATTCTTTTAACTTCTTTTTTTTCGATATAATCCGTCGGCGCAAAATTCTTGATCTCTGCCGCTACCTTTGCATCATAAGCTGATGTATCGAATTTGGTCACAAGGCTGATGCCGTTTCTTCCCTCACATATTGCGTTCCAGAAGGTATCAAGGCCCAGACCCAGGGAATGTATTACTCCCATACCGGTTATTACTACTCTCTTTTTCATCAAAAATCCTCCTAGCGGATAACATAACATATTGACCTATATGTGAAATGACGCCATAGTATAACTGACGTGGTTTAAAATACCTGCCGATATAAAAAAAGTCCCTTTTAGGGGACTTTTTTTATGTGTTATTTCTAATGTAGTCTACAGCATCTCCTACCGAAGCTATTTTTTCAGCTTCACTATCGGGAATCTCAATGTCAAATTCCTCTTCGAGAGCCATGATCAATTCAACGATATCAAGTGAATCTGCACCTAAATCGTCTATGAAGGATGATTCCATAGTAACTTCATCTTCTTCAACACCTAACTGCTCTACAATAATTTTTTTAACCTTATCGAAAACCATACGTTCACCTCCTCCCAAAGAGGGTAATAATGTATAATAATAATTCCCTGTAAAAGCTGCGCACTATGTACCTGGCTTTTACATAAAGATATTATTACATAACCAGTCCGCCGTCAATATCTATTACCTGCCCTGTTACATATGCAGCATCATCGGAAGCGAGAAAGGCGACAACATTTGCCACATCTTCAGGTGTCCCGAACCTTCCGAGGGGTATGTTCTCAAGATACTTTTCCCTGACTTCCTCCGGTAATACATCAGTCATTTTGCTTTTTATTATCCCAGGTGCCACAGCATTACAGGTAATTCCCCTTGATGCGAATTCCTTTGCGGTGGTCTTGGTCAATCCGATCAAACCGGCTTTTGAAGCGGAATAATTGGCCTGACCCTGATTTCCGTATCTTCCGGCGACGGATGCCATGTTGACGATACGGCCATATCTTTGCCTCATCATTTGCTTTGCCGCAAATTTAGTGCATATGAATGCGCCTTTCAGATTGATGTCCAATACTGCATCCCAATCTTCTTCTGACATCAAAGCAAAGGGTTTGTCCTTTGTTATACCCGCGTTGTTGACAAGTATATCCAGACTGCCGAAGTTTTCGACTGCAGCCTTGACCATAGCCTTCACGTCGTCATGGTTTCGCACATCGCCTTTTGTAACAGCAACATTATATCCTGCTTTTTTGAACTCTTCTGCAGTTTCGTCAAGTGCTTCGGATCCGGGTATGTCATTTAGAACGATATTAGCACCCATTGAAGCCAGCTTCACTGCTATCGCCTTTCCCAGTCCCCTTGCAGATCCTGTGATCACTGCAGTCTTCCCTTTAAAAAGCATTTTTTTGGTATCCTCCCATCCTACACACCTATTTCCCGCAGAGTCTTTTCCAATGAATTCAAATCCTCTATGTTAAAGCTTCTGGCCTCTTTATTGATTTTCTTCATAAATCCGCTCAGAACCTTTCCCGGGCCTATCTCAATAAATGTATCTACTCCCTGCTCAAGCATCAGCCTGATGGAATCCTCCCACATAACAGGGCTGCTTACCTGTCTTGCCAGCAGTTCTCTGATATCGGAGGCGGCTCTTACAGTATCGCCTGTCACATTTGCCACCAGCGGTATATTCAGATCTGAAAAATCTGTTTTTTCCAATTCAGACATCAGCTTGTCACCTGCCGGCTTTAACATGCTGCAATGGAACGGTGCGCTGACTGCAAGGGGTACAGCTCTTCTGGCGCCCTTGCCGATGCACAGCTCCATGGCCTTTTCCACTGCCTTTACTTCACCGGCGATAGATATCTGCCCAGGGCAGTTGAAGTTTGCAGGCTCCACTATGCCAACGACTGATGCCTCCCGGCAGCACGCCAATACATCCTCCCTTGTCAGGCCAAGTATTGCAGCCATTGTACCAACACCAACAGGTACTGCTTCCTGCATGTATCTGCCTCTCTTCCTGACAAGCATCACAGCAGTTTTGAAATCAATGGATCCGGAGGCAACATGAGCAGAGTATTCGCCAAGGCTCAGGCCGGCGGTAAAGTCAGCTGTGATGCCCTTCTCGAGCAATGGCTGCAGACACGCCACACTAGCTGTTACTATGGCGGGCTGTGTATTTTCAGTTATTTTTAATGTTTCATCGTCACCGTCAAATACCATTTTCTTCATATCCAGGTCAAGGACTTCCGATGCCTGGTCAAATATATCGGAAGCTGATCTGTATTCAGCTGCGATTTCCTTTCCCATGCCGATATATTGTGCTCCCTGACCGGGAAATATAAATGCGGTCTTACCCATATGTCCCTCCTATTTGCTCCATCTTAAAAGCGCAGAGCCCCAGGTGAGGCCGCCGCCGAAACCGACAAGTACAAGATTGTCACCTTTGTTCAGGTGTTTTTTCCTGTATGCGTCATCCATTGCCACAGGTATGGAAGCGGAAGAAATATTCCCGTATTTTTTTATCGTGGTGTAGACCTTCTCAAGAGCAACGCCGAGCCTTTTTACAGCCCCCTCGATGATCCTGCAGTTCGCCTGGTGAGGTATTATGTATTTTACATCATCAAGACTGACCTCGGTATTTTCTATGACCCTTTCAGTGGCATAGGGCATGATCTTTACCGCAAATTTGAATACCTCCTGGCCATCCTGCCATAGAGCCAGCTTGTTATCGTATTCTTCACGGGTTTGTTTGTCCTCCTCGGACATATACAGGCAGGGTATGGTTATATATTTGCCTACTGCACCATTGGCACCTATATGTGTATTCAGGATACCGTATCCGTCTTCGACTCTTCCGAGTACCACCGCACCGGCACCATCTCCGAAAAGGACACAGTTTTTTCTGTCGCTCCAGTCAAGGGCTTTGCTCATGCCTTCACAGCTGACAAGGAGAATATTCTTATAATAGCCTGTTTGTATGAACTGCTGTGCAACCGTCATCCCGTAAATAAAGCCGGAGCAAGCGGCAACAAGATCAAAGGCGGCGGCATTTACCGCCCCTGTTTCTTTTTGTATTATACAGGATGTTGACGGTGTCAGATAATCCGGAGTGGAAGTGGTAACAAGTACCAGATCGATATTTTCAGGCTGAAGGCCCGAATCATTTATGGCATGTCTGGCTGCCTCTACAGCCAGTGTATAGACCGGTGTGTCTTGCGAAAGGATTCTTCTTTGTGATATACCTGTTCTCTTTAATATCCATTCATCTGATGTATCCACCATTTTCTCAAGGTCTGCATTAGTCAGGATCTTTTCTGGGACGCAGCTTCCGATACCTAAAATGCCAACGCTTACGTTCCCTTCCTTTTTTCTCGCCATCGATGTTAACCTCCATATTTTCAACGCTGTGCCTTATTTCATCGAATACTGAGCTTTTTGCTATATTGTATGCCTTCAGTATGACGTTCTTTATGGTTTTGTCATTTGAATTTCCATGGCTTTTTATCACTATGCCATTTACTCCAAGTATCGGAGCTCCCCCGTCTTCAGAGGGATCCATCATCTTTTTGAATGCTTTCATATCCTTCATTACAAAAAGAGTGGATATTTTTGAGAATATATTGCGGGTGAACATGCCTTTGATCAAGCCGTTGAGGAACGATCCGGTCCCTTCCAGGAACTTGAGTACAACATTGCCTACATATCCGTCGCAAACGGCCACATCCACATTCCCCAAAGGGATATCCTTACCTTCGATATTACCCACAAAATTCAAATTGGTGGACTTGAGCAAGGTATATGCCTGCTTTAATATCTCCGTTCCCTTTTTTGCTTCGGTCCCCATGTTTACAAGACCTACCCGCGGATTCTCCTTGTTGAACAAACCTTTCATATATGCCGATCCAAATATCCCAAACTGTATGTAATTGACAGGTTTACATGTCGTATTCAGTCCGGCATCTATCAGCAGGCACTTTCCGGCCTTAGTGGGTACTACAGCTCCCAGTGCAGGTCTGTCAACACCTTTCAGTCTTCCAAGGATGAAGAGTGCTCCGGTAAGAAGCGCTCCCGTACTGCCTGCGGATATGAACACATCACCCTTTTTTTCCTTCAGCATATTGAAGCCGACAACCATTGATGAATTCTTTTTGCTTTTTATCGCTCTTGTTGGTACATCATCGTTGGTTATAACTTCCTTTGCATGTATCACCTCAAGTCTCTGACTTTTAAAATTGCGAGACTCAAGTATACGTTCGATCTGGCCGCCATCACCGATCAGGGCTATATCAAATCCATCCTGGAGCTTTAATGCATCTATGCTGCCGTTTACTATAGCATCCGGTGCATAGTCACCACCCATGGCATCTATTAGTATTTTCAAAGTATTCACCCCGTATTTTACTGTTGTTAGTGAATTATCACTACTACATATAAAATACTATTTTCCCTGCTGTTTTTCAAGGGAAACAAGTATGAATTTGCCCCTGAACATTTCTGTCTGCTTTTCAAATATCCTGACCCAGACAATATATTTGCTGCCCCTTACTTGCTTTACTTCAGCTTTTGCTATCAGTTTACAGCCTGCATATGCAGGTATTTTATACTTGATGTTTGCTACGCCGACCAAGGCGACATGAGCGTCGATCACAGCTATGGCCAGAGATTCTGCCAGTGAGTATATGAAATGGCCTCTGATGATCTTTGTTTTTTCAAAAGCCATGGAGTCATCTGTTTCCAATATCGATACGCCATATTTGCCCAGGGTGATATCGATCAATTCGCCTACGATCTCTCCGCCCTGCAATGACTTTACCTTGCTGTAATTGTTCTCCGCCACATTCTTTATTCTTTCTCTGAGTTCAGGTATACCCATTTCAAGTCTGTCAAGCCTTATAGTCGGTACACTGACATTAAACAGCTCTGACAATTCCTCATCAGTGAGGAATGGATCGCTTTTTATCCTATCTGATAATATCTGCTGCCTTTCTTTTTTTTGCAGTGATGAGCGGCTCATTAAAACACTTCCTAAATTTATATTTATATTTTATTACCTGATACTATATCCTATTACTAGCAGTATATAATATTTTTATCAAGTATGCAACATTTTCTTTAAAGAAAAAAAAGCATGTGCCTGATTTTCGGCACATGCTCCCTGTTATTGTTTATTTCACACGTTGGTATTTATGACATTGAGATTCTTTTTGATATAGTCATACAATGAATAGATCGTTACGATAACAGCCAACAGCATGGCATAATCGTCGAATTGAAAATCGGTGATCAAACTGATCGGGAAATTGTTCAACAGCGCAGCTATGATGGCAACATCCTGAAGTACTGTCTTCAGCTTGCCCAGTTTGCTTGCCGCTATCACGATGCCCTCACCTGCTGCAACCAGTCTTAGTCCTGTTACGATGAACTCCCGTGAAATAATCAGCATTGCTGCCCAGCCGTTTATATCACCACTCTGAACAAGAGCAAGCAACGCAGCTGTTACAAGAAGCTTGTCAGCAATAGGGTCAAGGAATTTGCCAAATCTGGTCACAAGCTTTCTCTTTCTGGCAATATAGCCGTCTACAGCGTCGGTACTTGAAGCAATGATAAAAATACCGGCAGCTATATATCCGCCGAAGGCTCTGATGAATTCATTGAAAACTGTAAGCTGCGGTCTTATGAATCCCAGTATCTCCGCATCAACGATGGCCTGCGGTATTGGGATAATAAAGATCATCAGCAGCGGTATCAAAAAGATCCTGGAAAGTGTGATTTTATTTGGAAGGTTCATGCTGTACCTCTCCTGTTATATCATATTCATCGCTGTCAAGTATTTTTACCTCAACAAAACTGTTCATCTCCAGAGGCTCACTGCTGGTAAAATAAATGAGACCATCTATACCCGGGGCTTCCCGGCTGCTCCTGCCATAATAGAATATTCCATCCTCCGCAACACCTTCCACAAGCACCCTGTAGCTCTTGCCCAGCCTTTTGGCATTGGATCCGGCTGAAATATCACGCTGCAGCTTCATCAACCTGTCGTGTCTTGATCTTTTCACCCTGTAAGGTATCTGATCCCGCATCCTGTAAGCAGGCGTCCCTTCCTCTTTAGAATACATAAAAGCACCAAGCCTGTCAAATCTATATTTCTCAACAAATTGCAGCAGTTGACTGAAATCATCTTCAGTCTCACCGGGAAATCCTACTATCAGTGTAGTCCGTATAGTCAATCCCGGTATTTTTTCTCTCAGTGTCTCCAGCAATCTGCATACATCTGCACCGGTTCCCCTTCTCCCCATTCTCTTTAGCACATTATCACTTGAATGCTGTATAGGAATATCAAGGTATTTGCATACCTTATCATTGTTTGCTATTTCATTTATCAGCTCGTCATCGATCTCTTCGGGATAGCAATATAGCAGCCTGATCCATTCAATGCCGCTGACCTGACTCAATTGCCTAAGCAGCTCCACCAGTGACTTTTTGCCATATATATCAACACCATATCTTGTAGTGTCCTGGGCTGCCAGTATCAGTTCTTTTATACCCAGAGAAGCAAGCTTCTCAGCTTCTTGAACTATCGATCCTATGCTTCTGCTTCTGAATGGTCCCCTTAATGATGGGATAATGCAATAGGTGCACTTATTGTCACAACCTTCTGCTATTTTCAGATATGCATATCCTTTTCCCGTCGAAACCACACGTTCCCCTTCCATATATGAGGTTCCGGTGAGATCCCCGTACCGGGATATGCGTCCGCCTTTATATGCTTCTTCTATGACTGCGGCTATCTCACCGTAGCTGCCTGTCCCAATGACTGCATCGACCTCCGGTATCTCATCCAGGATCATTTGTCTGTAGCGCTCAGCCATACAGCCGGTAACAATAAGAAGCTCGCATTTATGTTCCTTGAAAGCGGCCATTTCTATGATAGTATTAATGGATTCCTGTTTTGCACTTTCAATGAATCCACATGTATTTACAATTATGATGTCTGCCTCGTCGCTTTCGCTGACTATTTCATAGCCTCCGGTTTTTAAAAGCCCCAGCATAAGCTCACTGTCTACGAGATTTTTAGGGCATCCCAGTGAAACCAGCCCTATTTTTTTATTCAACTGTGTGCCTCCTGAGTTCCTTTGTTTTTGACATAGATTAATATACACCATAGAATGCTTTTTCTCAAGAACAATATAACCGGATTAAAACGGCGATGTCGTTTATCCCGGTTTTGTTTCTAAGTGCTTGCATGTGAATGTCACAAAAATGAAAAACCGGCGATGTCGTTTATTCCGGTTTCGTTTCCAAGCACTTACTGTAGATGTCCCTTAATACAAAAAGTCAGTTTCATTAAGTTGTCCTGTCTCACGGGCATTGCAGTCCCTCCCACACTACTATCTGGTGAGCAGAATGAACAAGGAGCAGGAAACTCAACCTCCACAAACGGCATCGCCGGTTTTACTGTCGACATCGCCGGTCTTATCCCGGATTAGTCGTCGAGGCTGGTGGAGAGGTCTGAGCCAAAGGCTTTCAGGGCTTCTTTGATCGTATCTCTCGAGAAGCCCCTGTGGACCAGAAACATATATGCCTTTCTCAGTATTTTCTTATCGCTCATATCATATTTTCCGAACTTCCGCTTGAGAAGGCTTTCTGCAACGCTGGAATCCTCGACCTTCCAGTCCGCCAGCACCTCGTCCGCAGTTTCCTCCTCAATGCCCCGGGACAGGAGCTCAAGCTTCATCATCCTTTTAGAGGCTGGCCTCAGCTTGCTTCTGTCAAATAAGTATTTCTGGGCATAAAGCTTGTTGTTGATATAGCCTATGGCCTTCAGGTCATCAATGACCTTTGTGGTGCAATCAGGATCATAGCCTTGATTGAGCAGCTTTTCACGTACTTCCTTTTCCGTACGCAGTTTCAATGAAAGGTATCTGACAGCCTTTGATCTTGCCTCTCTGAAGTTTAGGGTGTCTTTTATGTATTCAATGGTCTCTTCACTTATCTCGGTTTTTTCGTAAAGATTCAGTGTAAGGTAATCTTCCTCGGAGATGGTGAATGAAAACCTGTCGTCGATGTATATCGACAGACGGTCCTTATTTTTTTTGTTTTTTTCTACAGACGTGATTTTCAAGCTCACCATCTCCCGCCAATATCAGCTATCACTTCATATCAAGATCCATTTCCTCGTCATCGTCCTTTTTCGGCTGGGATATACTGTTCGCAAAGGCCTGATTGTAGTTTTCCCTTATCTTCATCTCGATCTCTTTTGTGATCTCGGGGTTTTCCTTCATATATTGCTTTACATTCTCCCGTCCCTGACCGATCCTCTGCCCGTTGTATGAGAACCATGAGCCGCTTTTGTTTACTATATCCAGATTGACGCCGACATCGAGCACACTGCCCTCTTTTGATATGCCCTGGCCATAAATGATATCAAATTCAGCATCCTTGAAGGGCGGAGCCACTTTGTTTTTGACCACCTTCACTCTTGTTCTGTTTCCTATGACCTCAGTGCCCTGCTTCAAAGACTCTATCCTTCTGACGTCCAGCCTTACGGATGAATAAAACTTCAGGGCTCTTCCGCCGGGTGTGGTCTCAGGATTGCCAAACATGATACCGACCTTTTCTCTCAGCTGGTTTATGAATATGGCAGTCGTCTTTGACTTGCTGATGACACCGGCCAGCTTCCTGAGGGCCTGTGACATGAGACGTGCCTGAAGGCCTACATGGGAGTCTCCCATTTCGCCGTCTATCTCGGCCTTTGGAACCAATGCAGCCACCGAGTCGATGACAATAACGTCGATAGCGCCGCTCCTGACCAGTGCTTCTGCTATCTCAAGGGCCTGCTCTCCTGTATCCGGCTGTGAAACTATGAGATTGTCTATGTCTACCCCAAGTCTCTTTGCATAGACAGGATCCAATGCATGCTCAGCATCTATGAATGCTGCATCTCCTCCTGCCTTCTGGGCTTCTGCGACTATATGCAGCGCAACTGTGGTCTTTCCGGAGGATTCCGGTCCGAACACCTCCACTATCCTGCCTCTGGGCACACCGCCTACCCCGAGGGCTATGTCAAGTCCGATGGCGCCGGTGGGTATTGTTTCGATATTCATATGGGCATTTTCGCCCAGTATCATGACGGCTCCCTTGCCAAACTGTTTTTCTATCTGGCCAAGGGCCATCTCCAAAGCCTTTTTCTTTTCGATCATATCGAGCAGACCTCCTTATTTTGGATGAGCGAACATTTGTTCTAATGAGATTATATATTATTTCTTAAAAAGAGTCAATAACTCATATAGCAAATTTTTACATTTTTAATCTTCGCCTAATATTTTTCATCAAATATATCGCGTCCTGTGACTTCATCAATAACATCATTATAATATAAATCAGTGCTCCTGCAATGATTTCAAGCAGTAAATACAGTAACTGAAGCAGCTTTATTTCCGAATCTGGAACAAATGAGCGGATCAGCAGCAAAAAGGCTGCCATGACAGCGGCCGACGGTATTGTCCGGATCAAAAAGCTTCCAAGCTTTTGTGCCTGGATCCCCTTCATTTTTTTATTCAGCAAAATCAGCAGCAGGATTGAATTTACCAGACTGATGATGGAATATGACAGTGCCATGCCTGATGCACCAAGATCCGTATACAGATGGAATACCATACCAAGGAGAATGTTCAGGATGATGGATACAATACCTGCAGCCAGAGGCGTCATAGTATCCTGCCTGGCGTAATATGCACGGTTCATGATAGCTACTGTTGACTGTGTGATCATTGATATGCAAAACAACGCAAGGATCGATGCCACAAAAGGGACATTCTCTTCAGTGAATCTGCCGCCCCACTTGAACACTGCTCTTACGATATCTGTCCTCAAAACTATGAAGCCCACAGCTGATGGAACAGCCAGGAACAGCACTGAGGTGAGTGATTTCATCAGAAGGCTCTTGTACTCCTCATGCTCATCAACAGCATACTTCCTTGACAGTGACGGAAGCACTGCAGTTCCTATCCCCATGGCAAAGATGCCATACGGCAGCTGCCAAAGCGTATTGGCATTCCTGAAAGCGGCAAGACTTCCCTCGATAGCGCTGAGGCTGACAAACGCTGTAGATATGATCGAATTTACCTGAGTGATGGACGAAGAAAGCAGTGACGGGACAGCATGGCTGAACAGCTTTCTGAAGCCCTTGTCAGAGATGAGGATGACTGGCTTGTAAAATTTGAATTTGCTGTGTGAAAATAAAAATTGTATAAGAAAGTACAAAAATGCACTCAAAGCAACGAAAATGGCAACCTTTATCATGCTGTCCGGGTCTGCATCTGCAAAAAGAAATATGCTGAGTGTACATCCTAAGTTATATATGGATGGCCCGAAGGCTGCTGCGGCAAATTTCCTGTATGAATTCAGAACTCCGTTGCAAATGCCTGCCATCATGATAAAGGAAACTGAAGGGAACAGTATCCTTGACAGCTTTACTGCAAGCTCCAGAGTCTGAGGGCTCGAGTCTGAAAATCCGGGTGCTACTGATGGAATTATCTGAGGTGCGAAGACTATACCCAATCCACAGACAATAACCATCCCTAAAAAGACGATGTTTATAAATGTGCTTGCCGCCAGCCACCCTTCCTCTTCCTCACACCTTTCAAGCTTCCCTGAGAGAAACGGAACAAGAGCAGCGGATATGGTGCCCCCTACCAGCAGCATATAGACAAGATCCGGAACCGTGAATGCAGCCACATATGCATCCTGGACCCAGCTCAGTCCTACTTTCCAGGAAAGTATGGTCTCTCTGAGAAAGCCGGTAAGCCTGCTCAGTATCATAGAAGACATTACGATTATGACGGCAGATGACAAGCTGCCGTTGCCGGTCTGTTTCAAATCTTTTCCTCCGTGCATGATGAGGTGCGGTGATCACCGCCTCATTTTATTTTTAAAAGATATCTTCTGAGCATATCGAATACATGGAGACATGTCACTTCTCTGATCCTGGAACGGCTGCCCCACAAATCAAGCTTTTTTACGACAGTTCCCTGCTCGTGGGCCAGTGCGGTGTAGACAAGGCCCACCGGTTTTTCCTCTGTCCCTCCGCCGGGGCCGGCAATGCCTGTCACTGATATGCCTATGTCAGTGCCTGATACAAGTCTGACCCCCTCAGCCATCTCCCGGGCAGTCTGTTCGCTGACAGCTCCGAAGGCATCGAGAGTTTCCTTTTTTACCCCCAGCTCTTCTGTTTTGGCATGGTTGCTGTAAGTCACTATAGCCCTGTCAAATACCTGGGAAATACCGGGCATATCGGTAAACTTTGAGGATACCAGGCCTCCGGTGCAGGATTCTGCAATAGAAAGTGTCTTTTTGCTTTCAATGAGCAGGCCTGATGCGATCTGTTCAAGACTTCTGTTATCATTACTGTATACTGCATCACCCAGCCTGCGTCTGATCTCATTTTCCAGAGGCAGGAGCAGATCCTCTTCCGGGCTGTTTTTATCGTACTTTGCTGTTATCCTGAGGGTCACTTCGCCGTCCCTGGCATATGGCGCTATGGTGGGGTTGGACTGTTTGTCTATGAGATCCAGCAGCATATCCTCCACGGCCGATTCTCCTATACCAAAAATCCTCAGGAATCTGGACTCCAGCCTGTACTCGGCTCTGGCCAGGAAATACGGCATCACGGTCTCATCGAACATAGGCCTCATTTCAGAGGGTGGTCCCGGAAGCATAACGATGGTCTTGCCGTTTACCTCCATAATACATCCCGGCGCAGTGCCGTTGCTGTTTCTGACTATAGTACAGCCCTCCGGCAGATAAGCCTGCTTTATATTGTTATGAGTCATCTTTCTGCCGCGTTTTTTGAAGAAATCCTCCATTATATCAAGACTATCCTGATCCAGCACCAGCTTTCGGTTCACCACCGCTGCCACAGTTTCCTTTGTCAGATCATCCCGGGTAGGTCCCAGGCCGCCTGTAAGTATGACCACATCAGATCGTGAAAGCGCAAGGGAAAGGCTCTGCTTCAGCCTTTCAGGGTTGTCGCCGACTACGTCATGGTAGTATACTCCTATACCGGCGTCAGGCAATCTTGAAGATATATACTGGGCATTTGTATTTGCTATCTGTCCCATTAAAAGTTCAGTTCCAACAGCCAGAATTTCAGCTTTCATAAGTGAGTCATCTCCCAAACGTATGTTGATACCCGGTCAAAGAATGGTAATTGCCGTTAAACCATTATATCAATTCCACGATTCTATTGTAAACATGGTGGTATAATAATATGAAAGGACAAATATCCAACACATGTCAAAATGAGTACAAGAGGTGGTATACATGAGTGAAGGTCTGGTAAAAAAAGTGACAGTCATAGGTGCAGGGTTTGTCGGCTCCACTACAGCATACACACTAATGATCAGCGGACTGGTGTCCGAGCTTGTACTTATCGATATCAACAGGGACAAAGCCGAAGGAGAGGTCATGGACCTGAACCACGGAATGCAGTTCGTAAGGCCCGTAAGGGTACAGCACGGTGATTACAGCGACTGTGCCGGCTCTGACATAATAATCATATCCGCAGGAGCAAACCAAAAGCCCGGCGAGACAAGGGTCGACCTTGTTCACAAGAATACTGCCATTTTTAAGACAATAATATCTGAAATAAAAAAATACAATAACGACTGCATACTTCTGGTGGTCACAAATCCTGTGGACATACTCACTTATGTCACCTGGAAGCTTTCCGGCTTCCCTGCCGGCAAGGTCATAGGCTCCGGTACTGTCCTTGACACCGCAAGGTTCAGGTTCCTGCTGGGTCAGCACGCAGGCATAGATCCCAGAAATGTACATGCATATATCATAGGTGAGCATGGCGACACCGAGGTAGCTGCGTGGAGCCTCACCAATATAGCCGGCATGTCCATGGAAGAGTATTGCAACAGTTGTAATCAATGCGATGGTCAGCTCTCAAAATATAAAATATATGATGAGGTCAGAAATGCCGCGTATGAGATAATAGAGAGAAAGGGTGCCACCTACTATGCAGTTGCTCTTGCAGTCAAAAGGATCGTTGAGGCAATAGTAAGGGATGAAAATTCCATACTTACCGTTTCAAGCCTCATGGAAAACAAGCATGGTGTAAGTGATGTCTGCCTTAGCATTCCCACAGTCGTTAATAAGAATGGTGTTTCAAGAGTACTGGATCTTCCCCTTGATGAGCAGGAAATCATCCTTTTCAGGAAGTCTGCAGAATCCATCAGAAATATAATCAACGATCTTGACATTTGATGATAGTTGAAAAAAAACTACAATTGACCTAAAAATGTCTACTTTCTCATTCTCTCCCTGTGTATTATCATTGTATTAAACGAGGCTGTATAAGCACCGTTCAATATAAACAGATCAGGGGGATGTGATTTTATGAACGATTCAGCAGGTGTACTCAAAAATATAATCGACAATGTGGAGAATGTCATTGTAGGAAAACGCTATGCCATAGAGCTGGCAGCCATATCATTGATCTGCAACGGTCATGTGCTCATAGAGGATGTTCCGGGTGTGGGCAAAACCAGCCTTGTATCTGCTCTGGCCAAATCCGTAAACGCTTCCTTCAGAAGGGTACAATTCACTCCGGATATACTTCCCTCGGATATAACAGGCTTTTCCATATACAATCAAAAGACCGGCGATTTCGAATACAGGCCCGGTGCCGTTATGAGTCAGATAATACTGGCAGATGAGATAAACAGGACATCCCCCAAAACCCAGGCCAGCCTTCTTGAGGTGATGGAGGAATACCAGGTCACCGTGGACGGGATAACCTACAAGGTTCCAAAGCCCTTCATGGTGTTGGCCACGCAGAACCCTGTGGAATATCTCGGCACCTATCCCCTGCCGGAAGCCCAGATCGACCGTTTCTTCATGAAAATATCCATTGGATATCCCACAAATACAGAGGAAAGCTATATCCTCTCCAAGTTTCAGTTCACAAGCCCTCTCGAGAAGCTGATGCCTGTGGCAGAGAGTGCCGATATAATTGCCCTACAGGAGGAAATAAAGAATATCCACATGGATAAGAGCCTCAGCAATTACATCGTTGAAATAGTCAGTCAGACAAGAAGACACCAGGATGTCACCCTTGGCTCCAGCCCGAGGGGTTCGCTGGCTCTGTTCAGAGCATCACAGGCCTGGGCCTTCTATAACGGACGAAACTACGTACTTCCGGACGACATAAAGAAAATGGTCATCCCCGTACTGTCTCACAGACTGATGCTGAAGCAGGAAGCAAAGCTCAAGAAAATCAATCCTGAAGAAATATTGAATTCGATCGTATCGAGGATCAATGTTCCGGTGGTGGTACAACATGAAAAAAAGTAGGATACTCTATTTGTGCCTGTTCATTTCCGCATTGATATTCGCCTATTTCAATGGCGGAAAAATCCCCTACATGATGCTTTATTCCGTCATGCTGCTGCCCGTTGTATCACTGGCCTACATGACATTGATATACCTTCGCTTCAAGTATGGACAGGAGCTGGACAAGAAATTCGTTACAAAGGGTGACAGGATCAACTTCATTTTCAATATCAATAATGAAGACTTCTTTATTTACCCTTATATAAAGGTTTCTTTTTATGGCTCCCAAACTATTTTTGAAAATCAGGTCCAGGTGGAAAACTTCTCTCTTACTCCCTTCTCGGGAAGAAACTATTCTTTCGAGCTGAAATGCAATTACAGGGGGAATTATGAGGTAGGAGTGAACTCCATTGAGCTGGATGACTTTTTTGGTCTTTTTAAGTTCAGATATAATATCTTCGAACCTAAATATGTAACTGTTTATCCTCGCATCGTATATCTTGAGAAATTCCGGCTGAAGACGGACTATATGTCTGAGGCCCATTCAATGCTGAATTCCAGGGATGAGGATATGACCACCATAAGTGACGTGAGAAAATATCAATATGGCGATAACCTAAAGAGGATACACTGGAAGCTGACAGCCAGAGCACAGGAGCTGATGGTGAAAAAATTCCAGAGCACTTCGGAATCCAACACTCTCCTGCTCCTTGATCTGCGGAAAAACTACTATACTCCGGGGGAGAACATCATAATAGAAGACAAACTCATCGAGGCGGCCGTAGCTGTCCTTTACTACTGCCTGAGCAAATGGATACCCGTCACTCTTGCTTTCTTCAGCGGCAGACTGCAGTGTATCCACGCCAAGAACCATCAGATGTTCAATGAGATATATGAGGTGCTGGCAAAGATAAAATTCAGCGACGATGTACCGGTAAAAGATCTGCTAGAGATCTATACCAGCAGCGCCTTGCGAAGCACCAGTGTGATACTTTTCACATCAAACCTGGACTATGAGCTTTACAGTCAGCTTCATAAGACCCTGAACTTTGGATATGATATCAGCCTTGTATATATTTCGCCGGAAAAAATAACCGGTACAAAAAATATCGATACTGAAAACATAATGGATTCATTGCCTGAGATCGGCATCAATTGCTATAAAATCGATTTGGATGACGATATCAAGACGATTTTGGAATGCTAGAGCCATGGGGGGTGCGAAAGGATGTTAAAGACGATACTGAACAAATTACCTGATGTGTTTTTATCCATACTTGTGGCATTCAGCCTGACTTATGGTCTTACATCATCATCACTGTGCATGGAATATCCACTGGCAGAAATGCTGCTGATCATAGGTCTTTGCATTGCGGTCCTGAGTTTCTCCTTCTATAACAGGAAAACTTCCTTTGTGTCAGTTATAGTGCTATGTGCCGCATTGGCAGCCGGTGTGGCCTATGTTTTGTTTTTTGAGGGCGTCGGAAGGTTCGCTTCTTCTGTCAGTAAATACGTACTGTGGCTCTATGATTACATCATGTATCCTTATTACAGTGACCCGCTGTTTGAGAAAATAACAGTGATACTGGTATGTTTGACGATATCTGTACTGTCATATATCTTCATAATAAAAAAATTCAGATTTTTTATCGTGCTGATTGCAGGAATGGGCATGTTTGGTTTCCAGGCATCATATAATATAGTTTCGGTCAATACTCCTTTCTATATTTTCCTATTGGCAGTTCTTATGTCATATCTGAAGTATGTGTTCGGCCTTAAGGCAGCAAAGGGTAATAATGAATATGCAAAGCCTGGCACACTGGTTATGTGGAGTATACCTGTGAGCATACTGATCATTGTACTGTCAATGTCGATACACGCAAGTGACAGACCTATCACATGGAACTGGCTGGACCGCAAGTTTTTTTCGGTATATAATTACTTCCAAAAAAAATTCGATTATGAGTCCTTTGATTATTTCTCACTTTCCGCCACCTCCGGCTTTGGAGACGGCAGCAGCTTCCTGGGAGGAAAGGTGAAGCTCGACAGAAAGAGTGTACTGAGTGTTTATTCCAATAAAAGAGTGTATCTCAGCGGCGCATCAAGAGATGTATATACGGGCAATATGTGGAAAAACAGCAATGAAGAACTGGAGCAGCTGGATGTATACTATAGCGGTCTTTTTGATGATACCATGGAAATGATGACGGGAATGAAGGTCCTGACCGGCAGAGAAAATTATTTCAGCGATTATTTCGATTCCAGCCAGACATATGTTACCTTCCTCAGCCTCAAGACGAAATCTCTGTTCAAGCCTTCAAAGGTAAGGGAATTCAACAGTGTTTCCAATGAGATTTCCATGCATTTAAGTAATACTGGCGATATTTCATCCAATTCCAGATTGAAGAAAAACTATCAATACCGTATGAAATCATATGTTCCGCGAATGGGTACGGAGTTTGAAGAATTGATGCGAAAAAGCAAAAAGGGATTGTATGAGGAATACATTCAAAAGCTGCAGTTCCCATCCTATTACGATCCTGAACCGTTCCTCTATAACTTTACAAGCCTTCAGCCGCCTGAGGAGCCAGCCGGTCAGAGCGACGATTCCGATGACAGTGATACTGATTCTGCTGACGAATCCGGTATCAGGGACTTGGCAAATGAAGGGCAGACTTCCGATGACAACGGCCTTATTGTTGACGACATCAATGATAATACCTCAGACAGCGTTGACGATACCGATGCACCGACGACAGTTGTGGTCGTCAATGAGTATCAGAACAGATATAAGGAGATCAAAAGGGATGAAATGCTGAAGGAACTGGATTCATTAAAGGAACACAGCAGACTGATATACGACAAATATCTGCAGCTTCCGGAAAACCTGCCCCAGAGGGTGAAGGATCTTTCAGCTTCACTGACTATATCTGCCGACAATAATTATGACAAGGCTAAGGCTATTGAAAAATACCTTGCGGCAAATTACTCATATAATCTTGATGTCCCGCCTGTACCCCGTGACAGGGATTTTGTAGACTATTTCCTCTTTGACCAGACAGAGGGCTACTGTACATATTTTGCATCTGCCATGACAGTACTGGCAAGATGTGCAGGTCTTCCTGCGAGGTATGTGGAAGGGTACATGCTGCCTCCGGACCCTGTCGAGGACAGCGGCAATATGTATATCGTGACAAATATGCAGGCCCACGCCTGGGTGGAAATATATTTCGAAGGATATGGCTGGCTGCCCTTTGAACCCACCTCCCCCTTCAGATCCGCCTTTTATGCAGTCCAAGTGCCTGAACAGGTATCTTACAGTCCCAGTTATGACCCTGCGTATCAGGACTATATGGAAATGATGATGAAATATTATAGCGATATATATACATCCGGCGGGATCATCGACATTGGTGCAGTCGAAACCGAAGAAGGCCTTTCTGATACGGTGATCATCCTCATCTGCTTTGGATCCTTCACTTCCATCATCATTCTGTTGATATTATTCAACATTCTCCGCAACAGGATAAAGTTATTCAGAATAATAAATCTGCCCGTCAGGGAATGCATTATCAGCTCTTATGAATACTATCTCAAGGTACTGAAGCTTCACGGCCTTGGACTCACGCCTTCGGAAACACCGCATCAGTATTCCGAAAGGATCGATTCCGCTCTGTTCTTCAGCCCTGTCAGATTCAAGGCCATCACAGATATTTTCGTGAAATCAAGATACAGTAAAAATGATGTCTCTGAGAAGGAAAAAATGCTGTATTCTGATTTTTATCATGGATTCCTCAATGAGATCAAAATAAATATGGGCAAATTCAAGTATTTCGTATTCAGATTTATTTTGGGTAAGATATAAAAGACTTCTTCATTGCTCTCCTCCATAATGACGAGCCTTTGAGAAAAGCCGTTCTGCATAGAACGGCTTTTTTCTATAAGTATGTAAGGCTGGCTATATCGATATCAGAGCTTGTATACCTGGTCTGACGATAATACATTGATCCCGTTGGCCTTCAATATCTCCTCTGCCCTGTCGGGCTGGCCGGTCTTGAGTATCACTAGGGCCTCGTCATCCTTTTTGCTTACAAAAGCATACATATATTCTATTTCTGTATTTGCACCGTCGAGCACCTTCAGTGCCTTTGCAAGCCCTCCCGGCTCGTCTTTGACTCCAATTGCCAGTACATTGGTGATACTCATTGTAAATCCGTTTTTACGAAGCACTTCTTCCGCTTCTTCAGGCTTATTGACGATGAGCCTCAATATTCCAAAATCCGTCGTGTCTGCTATGGATAACGCACTTATGTCGATATTACTGCCGCCCAGGATGGATGTGACTTCTGCAAGCCTTCCCGACTTGTTTTCAAGAAATACGGATATCTGCTTTATAAACATTGAATCCACCTCCTGATTATTCTTGACCGGTTGTTTACAATTTACGCTTGTCTATAACTCTCTTTGCCTTACCCTCACTTCTTTGAATGGATTTTGGCTCAACAAGCTTGACCTTCACGCTGATACCGAGGGTTTCCTCGACTCTTTTCCTGATCAGCCTTTCCATATCCTCGATTTTTTTGACCTCGTCGGAGAACAGGGTCTGTGTCATTTCGACCCAAATCTCCAGAGCATCCATTTTTCCTATCCTGTCAACAATTATCAAATAGTGGGGTGCAGTCTCACCAAGCTCAAGAAGTACGCTCTCAATCTGGCTCGGGAACACATTCACGCCTCTTATTATCAACATGTCATCAGTACGTCCTGTCACCTTGCTCATTCTGACAAGAGTCCTTCCACAGTCACATTTTTCATAATCAAGGGAAGATATATCCCTGGTTCTGTATCTGAGAAGAGGAAGACCTTCTTTTGTCACTGTCGAGAATACCAATTCTCCTGTTGAACCCGCAGGAAGAAGTTCTTCGGTATCAGGGTCTATTATTTCCGGTATAAAATGATCTTCCTGTACATGCAGTCCGCATTTGCATGGGCATTCAGTCGCTACACCGGGACCGATGACTTCACTGAGTCCATATATGTCTATTGCCATTATACCAAGTCTTCTCTCGATCTCATCTCTCATAGCAGCCGACCATGGCTCTGCACCAAATACACCTGATTTGAGCTTGAGTTCACCGGGCTTTATACCTGATTCCTCGAGTTCTTCAGCCATGTAAAGTGCATATGAAGGCGTGCACGCCAACAGCGTAGTACCGAAATCCTTCATTATCTCCAATTGCAGCTTGGTGTTGCCCCCCGAGATCGGAATGACCGATGCGCCGATTTTTTCGGCACCGTAGTGGGCTCCGAGACCTCCGGTGAACAGGCCATACCCATATGCCACCTGTATCACAGATTCCTTGACTGCCCCGGCGCTTACCAGAGTCCTTGCCATGACCTCAGACCATTTTTCCAGGTCATTTCTTGTATAGCCCACTACTGTCTTTTTTCCAGTCGTGCCGGATGAGGCATGTATCCTTACGATTTCGCTCAAAGGCGCAGCAAACAATCCATAGGGGTAATTGTCCCTAAGATCCTGCTTATAGGTAAAGGGAAGCTTCGACAAATCCTCGATCCCCTTTATATCTTCCGGTTCCACACCCTTTGCCTGCATTTTTGCCCTATAAAAGGGCACATTGTGATAAACCCTTTTTACAGTTTTTTTCAGCCGCTCACTTTGAAGCTTTTGCATCTCCTCTCTGGGCATGCACTCACGCGACTGGTTCCAATACAACATTCAGAACCCCTCCTTGATTATATTTTATGCCCTTCCATTCTCCCGCGAGAACAGCTTTCAGGGATTACGGGCAGCCGCCCGCCCCACGCAAAAGCAACAGGCTGAAGTTCTAGTTTGTTTTTATTCTATGCCTTCGATGTATCCTTCGTCCCATTATATCCGGCATCAAATGCCCTTAGATTTACATCTAGTATTTTTTGTGGTATTACCTCCCTCATAGCCTCAAGCCAAACTTCTTTGGCAATATTGGAGGTTTTGGCCAGTACTCCTAACAGTACTATGTTTACCGACTTTATATTGCCGCATTCCTTTGCGATTTGCAGCGCGTCGATAACATCCATCCTGACTCCGCCCTCCCGGAGTCTTTCGATTATTTTCTCGGGATATTTGGCCTTGCCTATAATGACCGGCATCGGGTCGATCTGTTGATCATTTAGTACAAGGGTCCCGCCATTTTTAAGGTAATCTATCCAGCGTAAAGCCTCCAGATTCTCAAATGCCAGCAGATAATCAGCCTCACCTTTCTCAATTATAGGTGAGTATACCTTCTCGCCCATCTTTACATATGTGACGACGCTGCCGCCCCTCTGTGACATGCCATGTACTTCGGATACCTTCACATCAAAGCCCTGCTTCATAGCCACATTACCAAGAAGCCTGCTTGCCAGCAGTGTGCCCTGGCCGCCTACACCTACTATCATGATATTCAGATCAGTCATTTTTACCACCGGCCTTTACTATAGCATTAAAGCTGCACAATTTGGTACAGAGCTTGCAGCCCACACAAAGTGCGCTGTTGATCATTATCTTGTCACCTTTGTCCACTATGGCAGGACATCCTATCCTAAGACAGCTTCTGCATTTTTTGCAATTTTCGTTTATCATCCGCGGTCCTTCATAGCGTACATTTTTAAGCAGCGCGCATGGCCTTTGTGCGATGATAAGGGATGGTTCGTCTGCTTCCGTCTCTTCCTTTACGATCCTTTCAAATTCCTTTATTTCAAAGGGGTCCACTACCCTCACCCTGTCGATGCCGACGGCTTTTGCCAGAAGGGCCAGATCCACCTGCTTTACCGGCTCTCCCTTTATTGTAAAGCCTGTGGTCGGGTTCTGCTGGTGACCGGTCATGCCGGTGATAGAGTTGTCAAGTATTATGACCGTTGAGCAGCCTTTATTGTAAACGATATCTATCAATCCTGTTATACCGGAATGAATGAATGTTGAATCACCCAGGATAGCCACAGTTTTTTTGCCGAATTCCCTGCCTCTCGCCTTCTCCATGCCGTGTGCCATGCCAATGCTTGCGCCCATGCATATACAGGTATCCATGGACTCTGTGGGAGAAAGTGCTCCAAGTGTATAGCAGCCTATATCACCTGTCACAGTAAGCTTGAGCTTTTTCAGTACATGGAACGTCCCTCTGTGCGGGCATCCGGGACACATAACAGGGGGCCTTACAGGAGATTGCACATCCACATCGTAGCTTTTCTCAAATGCTTCGTTGAATATTTTCTGTCTCAGTAATGATGCAGAGTATTCTCCGGTAACCGGCAATATATCCTTTCCTATTACCTTTATGCCCATTTTTCTAATTTGATTTTCGAAGAATGGCTCAAGCTCTTCGATAACATATAGAGTTCCGACCTTTGCCGCGAATTCTGTGATGAGCTTATCCGGCAGCGGGTAAACCATCCCCAGCTTCAGATATGAAACATTTCCGAAGGCTTCTCTGGCATATTGATATGAAATGCCCGAGGTGATGACTCCTATGTCAGTACTGCCCCACTCTATAGTATTGACCGGTGTTTCCTCGGCAAAGGCTTTCAGTTCCGCCATCCTTTTTTCAACCGCCAGATGTCTTGCCCTTGCCATAGCCGGCATCATTACATATTTTGCAGGGTCCTTGACGTAGGGCTTCAATTCGTCATTTTGTCGTTTATTTATTTCAACTATGCTCTGAGAATGTGCAATACGTGTTGAAAGCCTGACTATCACAGGGCAGTCGAATCTTTCACTTATATCGAAGGCTGCTTTGACAAAGTCCTTGCACTCCTGGCTGTTTGAAGGCTCAAGCATTGGGACCTTGGATGCCCTGGCATAGAACCTTGAATCCTGTTCGTTCTGAGAACTGTGCATTCCCGGGTCATCGGCGACCATTATGACAAGTCCTCCGTTGACTCCCGTATATGATACCGTAAAAAGCGGGTCGGCTGCCACGTTGAGACCAACATGCTTCATTGAGCAAATAGCCCTGGCCCCTGCCACTGACGCACCGATAGCCACCTCAAGTGCCACCTTTTCATTTGGCGACCATTCACTGTACATTTCATCATATTTTGCTATATTCTCTGTTATTTCAGTACTGGGAGTGCCAGGGTATGCGGCTGCGACCCTGACTCCTGCCTCGTAGGCCCCCCTTGCAACAGCTTCGTTCCCTAACATCAATTTTTTCATAGACCTCTCCTTGTTCTACATGGAAGAATTTATCTGCATTATTCTGAAAGCCAGAATAAATGAAATTTCATTTTCGTCTCGTTATATTTTAATCTTTATTATCAATTTTGTAAACCAGCTCAGGTTTCCGGTTCAAGCTTTACGCCTTCCTTCTCTCCAAATACCCTTGCTATATGCTTCTGGGGCATCTTTGCCGTAAGCAGACTGACTGCCGGTACAACTATCAGAGATACCACCATTGCTATCGCTCCGATATTAGGGGCTTTGCCTGCATCCATTTTGTATATCACAGCTCCGGCCACTGAAACGGCAAAGCCGCTTATAAAGCCTGCCCAGGCGCCTATTTTCGTTGTTCCCTTCCAATAGAGACCGTACAGGAACGGAGCCAGGAAAGCACCTGCTACTGTTCCCCATGAAAATGACATCAAAGCGAGTATCGAATTCGGTGTCACTGCCACCATGAAGGAAAGTATCACAAATAATCCGCATAACGCCCTCATCAGGAGCATTACGTTCTCTTTCTTCATATTCGGGAAAAGTGTCCCTTTGACCAGATCCAATGATATTGCTGAGCTTGAAACAAGAACCAAAGAAGATAAGGTCGACATGGAAGCAGAAAGCACCAGTATGACAATTATGCCGATCAACGCATCAGGCAGGGCCATTTCCAGTACCATAGGCATAACCATGTCGGGGTTAGCCATACCGTTTGCTCCAACGGGCATCACATTATCAAGGAAAAGCCTGCCGAAGCCGCCGACGAAATAAGCCCCTCCCGCTATTATCAAAGCAAATACCGTTGAAATTACAGTCCCTCGTTTCACTGCTTCGTCATCCTTTATTGCATAGAATTTGTGCACCATTTGGGGAAGTCCCCAGGTCCCGAGACTTGTCAGGACTATAAGCCCTAAGAGGTTCAATGGCTGTGCACTGAACACGCTGACCAGGCCGGGTCCTGCATCCGGTATTTCCGACAGCTTTTGCAATCCTCCGGACAATCCGCCGACTGAAGGATGTGAAAGAATGAAAAAGATCATAAATCCTACACCGATCAGCATTATTATTCCCTGAATGAAATCATTCAGCGCTGTTGCAACATATCCGCCAAGCAGCAAATATATACCTGTCAGCAGTGCCATAGCCGCCATACAGAATATGAATGGCACACCGAATGTCCTCTCAAAGAGATATCCGAGCCCCTGATATACTGATGCTGAATATGGAACCAGAAAAATAAATATTATCAGCGCTGTAACGATTTTCATCGCCTTGCTGTTATAGCGCTTTTCAAAAAACTCAGGCATTGTTGACACTCCGAGGTCATGTGTCATTTTCCTCGTTTTCTTTGCCAGCACTATCCATGCAAGCAGACTTCCAAGCAATGCATTTCCTATACCTATGAAAGTAGAGGAAATTCCGAAGCCCCATCCTATTTTACCTGCATAACCAATGAATATCACTGCGGAGAAATATGTCGTACCGTATGCGAACGCTGAAAGCCACGGCCCCATCTGTCTGCCGCCAAGAAAGAAATCCTGTACGTTGGTTACCTTTTTTTTGCTTATGATCCCGACAAGGACCATGATAAAAATGAATAGACCTAAAAAGACATACTTGAGCATACCTACCATCCTTCCGTTAATTTGAATAATACCTGCCATATTAACCATTCTGCAAGTCAAAAATCACATATATTATACAACAACCATGCATATAAGGAAAGTGTTTTTTTCATACCCCACGGGCTAAAGCCCCACGGTGTGTAAAACTTCAAGTTCCGGGCGCTTTTTCACCGGAATAATGTGAATAGTTCCATGAAAAGGGCACATAATACAGGAATTTTAGAGTTATGAAACTCTTACGTAGTATTATATGCCCAGCGCTTGAAGTTTTGCACATTATCATTTGGTATGGCAAAGCAGTGTGCTCCTACCTTATTATGTCGACGATATATTTCTCAAACTTGTGAAGCTTGTTCATAAGCTCATCGAGCTCTATATCCTCTTTTTCTGTCCTCAGATCGTCGCGTATGATGGATGAAGCTTCATCGAGTTCATCCTTGAGCTTGTCAAGCATAGACACGATCTCAAGACGCTTGAAGGCGTATCTTTCTTTCTTTTGCTGCGGAACTGCTGCGATGTCAGTTGTGGATACACCTGCAGCCGTGATCATGAATGATTCTCCACGATCAGGTATGACCGTTCCTATCCCCAGTTCATCGTAAATCGATTCCGAGAACTCTTTCATGGAGTCTTCCTCACCATGGACCAGGAAAATCTTTCCGGGCTTGTGTCGGATCGCCTTTATCCATCGGATAAGTCCGTCTCTGTCAGCATGTCCGGAGAATCCTTCTATCATCTCCACTCTTGCGTTTACCGATATTTCCTCACCGAAAATCCTGACCTTTTTGGCCCCGTCCACAAGCCTTCTTCCCAGGGTACCCTCTGCCTGGAATCCCACAAATACTATTGAGGATTCCTTCCTCCAAAGATTGTGCTTCAGATGGTGCTTGATCCTGCCGGCTTCGCACATTCCGCTGGCTGAAATGATTATCAAGCTCTCCTTGCTGTCATTTAATGCCTTTGATTCATCGGCGCTTTGCGTGAAGCGCAGGCCTGGGAAATCCAACGGATTATCTCCGTTCTCAATATATTCCCTGGCCTCTTCATCGTAGCAGTCAAGATTGTTTCTGAACACCTTAGTGGCGGATACAGCCAGAGGGCTGTCCACATATACAGGTATCTCCAGCAGGTGTGTCAGCCTTTCACCGTATTTTTCACGCTGCTTGAACAGCTCATAGAGTATCTCCTGTGTTCTTCCCACTGCAAAGGAAGGGATTATTATATTGCCCCCCTTTTCCATAGTAGAAGTGATTATTTCAACGAACCGGTCTATCTTGTTTTCCACGTTCAAATGATTTCTGTTTCCATATGTAGACTCGATGAAAAGGTAATCTGCGCTGTCGATTATGCTGGGATCGCGCAGGATAGGCATATTATTGTTTCCCAGGTCACCGGTAAACACAAGCTTTGTTTCCCTGTTGTTTTCCTTCACCCATATCTCCACTATCGAAGAGCCAAGGATATGGCCTGCATCATTGAATCTGACTCTTATCTGATCATTGATCCTTATTTCTTCAAAATAATGCACACTGTTGAACAGTCTTATGCAATCTATAGCATCCTGTGTCGTATAGAGAGGCTTTACCGGCGGCAGACCTGCCCTTTCACGTTTTCGGTTCACCCATTCGTTTTCGAACTCCTGTATATGACCGCTGTCGGGAAGCATTATAGCGCATAGATCAGCCGTTGCTTTGGTGGCATATATCAAGCCCTTGAACCCGTCTGTATAGAGCTTGGGGATACGCCCGCTGTGATCTATATGGGCATGGGTCAAAATCATGAAATCCAGTCTGCCAGGGTTGAAGGGGAATGGACTATGATTGTGTGCTTCATCTGCACTGCTTCCCTGGAACATACCGCAGTCCACTAGAAAATTGCATGTATCGGTCTCAATGTGGAAACATGATCCGGTCACTGTTTTTGCCGCACCTAGGAAGGTTATTTTCATCAATAGCACCTCACAAAGAAATATTTATTTAATGGTATAGACATAATTTATATGACACGCTTCATATGCTATTCGACACCAGTTGTCAAATTTCCTTCGTCTGTTCACAGCTGTTCACAGCTGACTGTCACTGCCTGCAAATTCAGGCATACCGCCTGCTCATAGTCACGCTCCTTAGACAATTGAGAATTTTGACAGAATTCTATACTTGACTTAAGTTTTCTAATGCTTTATACTTGATTTTGTCACTTTGAGGGCCTTTAGCTCAGTTGGTTAGAGCAACCGGCTCATAACCGGTTGGTCCGGGGTTCGAGTCCCTGAAGGCCCACCAGTACGGAGGGGTTCCCGAGTGGCCAAAGGGGGCAGACTGTAAATCTGTTGTCAGTGACTTCGATGGTTCAAATCCATCTCCCTCCACCAAAAGTCCGAAAACTCAGTTTCGGACTTTTTTGTTTTTTATAGTTCCATGACGATCCTCTTAAAATGATTGCCCCGTTCTTCAAAATTCTTATACATATCAAAGCTTGCACTGGCCGGCGAAAGTAATATCACATCGCCGTAGGAAGCATTTCTATAGGCGCTGTTGACTGCGTCCTCCATCGTTTGGCACCGAACAATTGGTATGCTGACCTCCGTACCGGTCCTTTCCATATGATCCTTCAGCGCTCTTTCGATTTTCCCGGAAGTCTGTCCGACCAAAACAAGACATTTTACCTTTTTGGCCATCACCGGCCCCAGCTCATCATATGGCAGGTGCTTGTCGTATCCTCCTGCAATGAGTATCACTTTATCCCGGAAGGCATTTATGCTTGCCATGGTCCTGGTGGGACTGGAGCCTATGGAATCATTATAAAAGCTGATCCCATCAATGTCTCTTACATGCTCATTCCGGTGTTCCACTCCCCTGAAGGAGCCTGCAACAGCCCTAATATCCGAGGACTCAGCAAAATCAACTGTTGCAGCAGCTGCTGCCATATAATTCTCGATATTATGAACACCGGGGATCAGTATGTCATCGGCATTCAATATTTCACTTTCATATCCGCCATGACGGTATATGATATTGTTTCCTGAAAGAAAAATCCCCTCGTCCGGTTTGTGTGTCCGGCTGAACATAATGACCCTTCCCGGCCCTTCCGGCGCAAAGCCGCGGGTTATTTCATTGTCATAGTTCAGGACCAGGGTGTCATTTTCATTCTGATACAGGAAAATATTTTTTTTCGCATCTGAGTACTCGCTCATTGAAGTGTGGACATCCAGGTGGTTTGGTGAAAGATTTGTGACCACCGCCGTATGTATCCTGTTCCTCATGGTGTGGAGCTGAAAACTGCTCAGCTCCAGTACTACCATATCCGTATCACTGATCTCATCTATTCTGTCAAGCAAGGGAGTACCTATATTTCCTCCCAGCCAGCATTTATAGCCGTGCTGCTGAAGTATTTTACCGATGAGTGTAGTAGTAGTAGTCTTGCCGTCACTGCCTGTGATACCGAATATCCTGGCCGGACAGAGCTTGCAGAAAACCTCCATTTCCGATGTTATCTCTACACCTGCCTCTGCCTCTCTCAGCAATTCGGGTATATCAAAGCGGACCTTTGGTGTCTTGAATATGACATCAAAGCCCCTGAGCTTATCCAAATAACCCGGACCAAGACTATAATGTACATCCAGGCCCTCCAATGATTTCATAACAGGCCCCAGGGCTTCCCTGTCCGCTCTGTCAAACGCTGTGACAGCCACCCCCATTGAGCTGAGATATCTGATAAGAGGAGTGTTGCTTATCCCTATCCCAAGAACTCCTACCTTCTTGTTTATTATTTCTTTCTTGAATAATTCAAGCTTATCATTCAACCTGTATACCTCCAGACAAAAAAGCCATTATTAATTTTATAATTTTCCACTTGCAATTATACAACATTTCTAGTAGAATTAATATTGCCGTTCGAAAATGCGGGAATGGCGGAATTGGCAGACGCGCTAGTTTCAGGTACTAGAGCTCGCAAGGGTGTGCAGGTTCAAGTCCTGTTTCCCGCACCAGAAGCTTTCGGAGCATCCGAAAGCTTTTTTATTTGCTTTTATTGCTGCCATCCAAAAGCTTTGCTCTTTTAAGCTTGTCGCTTCCAAAGCGCGACCGTATTTCATCCATTGCTTTTTCCAGCTTTTCCTCTTTCTTCACCTCATCGGGAAGCTCACTGTTGACATCAAAAATGGAAATCTGCTCCGGCATGTCCTCATCTATATTGGCTATTCCGATACCAAGGAGCCTGATAGGCCTGCGGCAGTCCCAATTGTCCATCAGGAGCTCAGCGCCTGTCCTGTATATGTCCTTGGTCAAATAGGATGGTACTATGGTTTTCTGACGTGTGATCGTTTTAAAGTCACTGAAACGTATCACTATGGATACGGTCCTCCCACGAAAATCATTGCGTCTGGCATCCTCTCCCACTTCCTCAGCCAGCGACAGCAGTACTGTCCTTGCCTCCTCCATATCTGTAATGTCTCTGGATAGGGTCGTCGATCTGCTGATGGATCTGGTCTCACCTTTGGGAGCAGGATCCACTGGCGAGGGATCTATGCCGTTTGCCAGCAGTTTGAGTTCATGTCCGTACTTTCCAAAGATATCCCCCAATAATTTATCATTGCACGATGCCAGATCTCCAATGGTAATGATACCGACCTCATTGAGCCTCTTCTCAGTCTGTTTTCCGATGCCGTACATTTCTCTGACTCCAAGGGGCCAGAGCTTTGTCTTTACATCATGAGTCCAAAGCTCTGTGATCCCCAGAGGTTTTTTCATCTCAGAGGCCATTTTGGACAGAAATTTGTTTTCAGATATGCCTATGGAGCACCAGAGGTCCAGCTCCTCCATTATTTCCTTCATTATCATTTGAGCTATCTGCACCGGCTCTCCGAAGAGATTTTCACAGCCCGTCAAATCGAGCCACGCCTCATCGATACTATTTTTTTGAATAACAGGCGTATACCTTGAAAGGATCTGCATGAACTCATTGGATTTGCGCTCATACAAGCCTCTTGTGGGAGGAACCAGTATGAGCCCGGGACATATTGACAATGCCTCATGTACCAGCATGGTGGTTTTGACTCCGAATGCCCTGGCATCATAATTGGCCGCCAATATGATGCCGGACCTGTTTTTCGGATCCCCTGCAACAGCGGCGGGATGACCCTTCAGCTCAGGATTGACGGACATTTCGCAGGTAATGAAAAATGCATTCATATCTATAAGAAATACTACCCTTCTCATAGACCCTTTCATATCATATATCCCCGTCCTTGATATAAAAGAAGGTTTTAATGGGAGTAAGCTTGTAACGGCCTGACATTATTATTTGCTCGGTGCTGCCGATAAACAGCACACCTTTGTCCTTCAGAGCCTTGTTGAATTTTGCGTACATTTCCGCCTTTGCTTCCTCTGTAAAATAAATCAGCACATTTCTGCATACGATAAGATCGCAATCAGACGGATATTTATCCTTCAGAAGATTTATCTTGCTGAATTCCACGCAGTTTTTCACATCATCATTTACGATAAAGGTGTTCCCGTCCCTTGTAAAATACTTCGCTATATAAGCATCAGGCAGCTTTTCAAGGCTTTTTTCCGAATAGATGCCGGCTTTTGCCTTTCTGAGTGCTTCATCATCAATATCGGTGGCAAGTATTTTTATGCTGCTCAGGGGCACGTACTGATTGAGGACCATTGCCAGAGTATACGGTTCATCCCCTGTGGAGCAGGCTGAGCTCCAGATCTTCAGCCTGGAGGAGCTCTTGAGCAGCATAGGCAGTATCTGATCCTTCAGTACCTCCCACTGTTCGGGATTACGGTAGAATTCTGAAACGTTTATTGTGAGGTAATTGATGAATTCATTATAAAGATTTTTATCACTCTTGAGCACCTGCACATAGTCCTGATAAAGCTCATAGCCGTTTTTCCTTATCAGTGAATCTATCCTGCGTTTCATCTGCTTTTCCTTGTACAGGCTCAGGTTGATATCCGTCAATTTGTAAATCTGCTGTTTGAAGCCTTCATAATCCATGACCGCCCCTCCCCCTCTAAGAAAATATTTCCGGATTGTTAAAAATGCAAGACAAAAGTCTTGCATTTTTGATCCGAAACCATGTGGTTTACATAATATTATAACTACTCTTTTTCATTCAATGTGCTCAATGCATCGCCGATAGTGTTGGCCAATTCTTCCCTGTGCTCGTTGGGAACCTCATCTTCAACAGCAGCTTTGACATCGGCAGTCTCAACCGTTTCCTGTGCTTCTTTTTCAGGCACTGTCACAGAAGGCGGGTCGATGGGATTGACCTCTTTGATGCTGAGGCTTATCTTTTTGGCTTCAACATTGACCTCAACTATCTTTGCCTCGGTTTCCTGTCCTGTCTGCAATACATCACCGGGTTTTGCTATCCTCACATTGGATATCTGCGAAATGTGGACAAGACCATCAAGTCCCTTTTCAAGTTCAATGAAGGCTCCGAAGGGAACCAGTCTGACTACGGTGCCCTTTACTATATCGCCGACCTTATATTTCTCGGCTGCTTTGAACCATGGATTGTCCTCTTCTTTTTTCATTGTGAGAGATATCCTCTTCTTTTCCGCATCAAACTCGATGACCGTCACCTCAACCTTGTCACCGACCTTAAGCACATCAGAAGGATGCTTGATCTTAGTCCATGACATTTCAGAAACATGTACCAGTCCGTCCACGCCGCCAATATCGATAAATGCGCCGAAATCCATCAGACTTTTGACTATTCCGTCGTATTTCTTTCCTACCTCTATACCGCTCCAGAACTGATCAGCTATCTGTTCTCTGTTTTCAGCAAGCACTATTCTTCTGGATCCGACGATCTTTCTTCTCTGCTTGTTGAATTCAACTATTTTCACTGTGACTGTCTGTCTCAAATATTCATTGAGATCCTTCACATATCTTTCAGATAACTGGGATGCCGGAATAAACACCCGTACTCCATTGACACTGGCAATAACGCCGCCATTTGTTGTCTCCACAACCTTGCCCGTAACAGGAGTCTTGTTCTCATAAGCCTGCTCTATTTCGTCGATGCTCTTCATGGAGTCGACCTTTTTCTTTGAGAGCATGACATTGCCCTCGCCATCGTTTACCCTTACTATAAATACTTCGATCTCATCACCGATCTTGATGCTTGCTTCAGGCTTGAAGTCCGGGTCGTCAGTATACTCGCTCACAGGTATGATGCCATCGGATTTGTATCCAAGATCAACATAGATTTCGGCATTGTTATAGCCGATTATCCTGCCCTTGACGATTTCTCCGCTTCTGAGTGTCACTATCGAATTCTCGAAAGCTTCCTCAAAGCTCATCTCATTCTCCTGTTTATTTAATTCATCCATTTTCTCAATAACCTCCTTGATAGTGCGTTCCGGTGTAGATGCTCCGGCTGTTATTCCCAGCGTGTTTATTTTTTTTATATTTATCGGTGGCAAATCACCGTACGTCTCGATCAAATATGTCTCTTCGCAGTATTTTTTGCTGATCTCATACAGCTTTTGTGTATTGGAGCTGTTTTTACTTCCTATCACCAGCATAACATCCGACTGGCGAGCAATCCTTCTTGTCTCCTCCTGCCGATTACTGGTTGCATTACATATTGTATCAAATTTTAATACGTTTTTGCATTTTTCTTTTAATTTATCATAAATACCTTCAAATTTCTCCTTGGTTATTGTCGTCTGAGCCACCAAACAGCAGGTTTCCTCGGTCTGAGGGAAGCTGTCCATTTCTTCGGGAGTATTTGCAATAAAAGCAGTATTGCCGCACCATCCGTTGATACCCTTTACTTCAGGATGCTCCCTGTCTCCTGCTATCACTATCCGGCAGCCTTCATTACACTTCTTTTTCACCAGCATGTGTATCTTCCTGACATAAGGACAGGTCGTATCTACTACCTGTATATTATTCCGTTTGATAGCCTCATATATGTCCGGAGTGACTCCATGGGCCCTTATTATGACCTTAGAACCGTCAGGAACGCCGTCTATATCCGAAATGACCTCTGCTCCCCTGCTTTTGAGGTCATCAACGACCTGTTCATTGTGGATGATCGCTCCCAGGGTGAATATCCTCTCCCCGCCATCCAGCAATTCATAGGCTTTCCTGACTGCATTATCGACTCCGAAACAAAAACCTGCCGTTTCCGCCAGAATTATTCTCACCTGTAGGCCTCCGAAAGTGAATATACTCTTCTGATAATATCTTTACTCAATTCAGACATTTCTTGCTTGGATAATTTTTTATCCTTATCCTTGTTCTCTATATAAAACGGATCTCCGAATATGACCTTCATCCTGCTGAACAGCTTATAGCTGCCGCATACAGTGGCAGGTATGATCGGCACTCCCGCATTCACTGCGATCATCACTGCTCCCGGCTTGACCCTGACTGTCTCGATATTGGAAGGATCGATCCTTGTCCCATGTGGAAATATCCCGACTAATTTGTTCTCCTCCAATAGCTTATATGCGCTTTTTATAGAGCTTACATCGCCGGTACCTCTCTTGACAGAGAATGCTCCCAGCTTCTTGAGCACATATGCTGCGACAGGATTTCTGAACAGCTCTTCCTTTGCCATCCAGTGGATCCACCTCTTTAATCTGAAGCCGAGAAAAAACATGTCCAGAAGCGTATTATGGTTCGCACACAGCAATGCTGGACCCTCTTGCGGGACCTTTTCAGGATTAATGACGTCGACCCTGAATAGAAGTTTGAAAACGATACTGGTTATTATCCTGGCAGCTCTTCTCATTTGTCAGCACCATCTGTCTCATTATTTTCGATCTTGTCCAGTATGATCCTCAAGACCTCCTGCGGCTCAATACCGGTCGTATCTATCATCAAAGCGTCTGGTGCCTTGGACAATGGAGCAAAAGCTCTTGAACTGTCATTTTTATCCCTGAAGGCAATATCCCGCTTTACCTCCTCATAATCCACATCCGGCATGCCCCTGGAAATCATTTCATCATATCTTCTTTTGGCCCTTTCATCGAGGGATGCGGTCAAAAAGAACTTGAAATTGGCATCAGGCAGCACGTACGTCCCAATATCCCTGCCATCCATCACGACATCGCTGCTGCGGGCGATCTCCCTCTGCAGTTCGACCATTTTCATCCTGACTGCAGGAATAACTGCAACGTTTGAAGCACCTATGGATACATCAGGTGTCCTTATCGATTCCGTAACTTCATCTCCATCTAAAAATATCCTTTGTTCATTATCCTTATATTCTATCTTTATGTCAATATCCTTTACCAGTGCAGCCAGTCTTTCCCCGTCCCGCGTATCTACACCTGTCCTTATTGCTTTTAGGGCTACGGTACGGTACATTGCACCGGTATCAAGATATATGATGCCAATTATCCGGGAAATGGCTTTGGCGATAGTGCTTTTTCCGGCTCCTGCCGGTCCGTCGATTGCGATGTTGATCATTATCGGGTGTCAGTCCTCCGTCTGGTTTTTATTGAGCTAAATCCGGTCTAAGCCTTTTTGCTTCCCTCAGATAAACATATTTTAGTTCATCATTACCCTTTTCGCTTTGTATATGCATCATCACTCTGATGCATTTTTTCAGGCTGCCGGGAACATCTATCTCATATGTACACATCATGGCCGTTTTCGTCCAGCCCATTTGCCTTGCTGCAACGGCAGGGAAAGCGGCATTCAGATCCGATGTTACCGAAAAGATTATGCTGACTATGTCATCTGGTTCGATCCCGTTTTGTACGGTCATTTCCTCTAAAAGCTCGGTGGTGGCTGTATAAATCTCGTCTGCACTGTTCTCATTGATCGTCGTAGCTCCCCTTATCGCTCTGACCATAGCTACACCACCCTGTGTCCGAGCCCAATGGCCACTTCGTTCAAATGCAGCAATCCAATACCAAAGAATATGGAAACACTCACATGGTTCTTATAGCGTGCTATTCCTATTTTCCCGCCTACATTGAGGCCGAGAGCCTTTGGCATTATCTGTGTCAATGCCTCCCTTGTAGCACCGGCCACCGCGCCTTCTTCTACATGGCATTCCTGTATGACACCTTCTCTTTTTGATGAAACAACGGCTCTTTCGATTATTTTCATAACGGAATTGCTGAACTCTCCTCCGTAATCGACAGCAGCAGTTCGTATGCCTAGCTTTGAATATTCAGCCTGCAATTGCTTCTCCTCGGTCCTGTCATATGTAAGTGCGATCTTCATGGAAGCGGCTGCAATGTCTCTGCTGCCGTATTCCCTTGCAATACCGTCTGTCATTGTTTTATCCTTTCAAAAACTTCTTCGTATATTATATAAGAATCCCACTATTTGTACAACACTTTTTAAAGGGGACATTCCTCGACCAGTTGCATTTGATTTATCAACTGCAATCAGGAATACCCCTTGCCAAGGAGTGTCCCCTTACCTTTTTCAACCCTCTGCTACTTTCACTATGCCGCCGCCCACTTCAAAGGACCTGCCAAGCAGCTCTGATTTGTTGCTGCTGACAGCTGTGATCTGAACATCTGCTGTTACCAACAGTCTGGTTGCATCCAGTTCGACCACGTCTCCTTCCTTCAGCTCCAGCAGTATCGTATCAGTGAAAAATGCACCTGCCACATCACCGTTGACCATTACCTTCAATTCCGGGCAATAGCTGATATTGCTCAGCGTTAGCTCCATTTTGCTCGGTTCAAACAGGTAGGCCTCAGATCCCAGGGATACTCCGTCGATCGTTTCTTTGTTATTATAAGCCCTTACGGCAGGGTCCGTCAGTACAGCCTGGGATAATACCAGTAAAATGAAGAAGGTCAGAAAGAGGCTTTTCAGAAGTCTTTCAACTCCTTCAGCCAATTTTCCTTGTACTTTTTTCATCTCAGTATTTTTCGCTGTTTCGGTTGTGTTAGTATCCATTTCTGCTCTCCAAAAATTACTATTATCTTTAGTATACACTTTAGGAGAGGTATGATACCTAGCAGTTCGATCCGGCCAGATAACCGGTGGAAAATGCTATTGTAAGATTGAACCCTCCAGTATAGCCATCCACGTCTATAATCTCGCCGGCAAAATACAGCCCTGATATTAGCTTTGACTCCATAGTTGAAGGATTGATCTCGTCAGTGCTTATGCCGCCTGCGGTGACAATAGCCTCACTGATGGGCCTGGAGCCGCATATTTCCACCGTCAGCCCTTTGAGAAGCTCCACCAGCTTCCTTCTCTCGGCTCTGGTTATCTGATTTACAGGTTTTTCTGCCTGTATACCTGACAATTCTATTATCACAGGTATCAGTTTTTGGGGCAGCAGGTCGTCAAGGCTGTTTTTGAACTGCTTTCTTGAATACTTTTCAAAATCCCTTTGTATCCTTGCGTCAAGTGTTTCATCGCTCAAGGCGGGCTTCAGATCAATGGAGAGGTACACATCCCTGTAGCCGTACTGCATTATGTGTCTGCTGGCGCTTAAGATCACAGGACCTGATACTCCGAAATGCGTAAAGAGCATCTCCCCGAAATCTTCATATATTTTCTTTTTTCTCTTGTCCACTATGGTAATTGAAATGTTTTTCAGAGATAGTCCCTGAAGTGCGCCCACCCATTTCTCCGCTGTGAGCAGCGGGACCAGTGACGGTTTCAGCTCTGTAACGGTATGCCCCAATTGGCTTGCCATCCTGTAGCCGTCTCCCGTTGAACCGGTGACCGGATAGGAGGCACCGCCGGTTGCCAGTACTACCGAATCGGCTTCAACACACCTGCCGTTCCTCAGTTTGACTCCACAGACGGCTGCGCCTGATACCTCGATAGACTCAACTGCAGAATCGTATCTGATTTCAGCGCCGCCCTTTTGGGCATATCTTACCAGCAGCGAAATAACATCTTTCGCGTTATCTGATACAGGAAAGACTCTGCCTCCTCTTTCCGTCTTTATTTCGAGTCCTTCAGCCCGCAGAAGGTTCATCAGATCCTCGTTGGAAAATGTGTAGAAAGAGGAGTACAAAAAATTCCCGTTTCCGGGAATGTTCTGGATCAACCCATCGATATCCGTATCATTTGTGATGTTGCAGCGGCCTTTTCCGGTTATCCTCAGCTTCTTACCCGCTCTGTCATTCTTCTCAAGAAGCAAAACATCGAGCCCTCGCTCCGCCGCCCTGCCTGCAGCCAACAGACCTGCTGCTCCTGCGCCGATCATTACAACTCTTTTTCTCAATAGTCCACCTTCCTGTGAGGTTCAATAATATCATATTTCTCATATACCTGATATTCGTCCCATATTTTTTCAAGCTTCTCAAATATATTGTAAACACTTTCCTTTTTTCTCATACCCAAAGCTACAATGAGGGCATTTATAACGCTTAACGGCGCCACCAGCGAGTCCACGAAGGATGCCATATCGCTTCTGGCAAAAATGCAGTGATCTGCACTCTCCGCCAATGGGGATTCCGGGCTGTCGGTTATGGCGATGACTGTAGCCCCCTGGTCCTTTACGAACTGCATTGCTTTAGTTGTTCTTTTTGAGTACCTTGGAAAGCTTATGCCCAGCACCACATCGCCTTCCGACGCTCTGATGATCTGTTCGAACATTTCACTTACACTGGTTGTGTGGACAAGCCTCACGTTGTCGAATATCAGATTGAAGTAGAAACCGATGAAGCTTGCCAGGGGCGCTGAGCTTCTTACACCAAGTATGTATATTTTTTTTGCATTCAGAATGCATTCGACTATCGAATTGAATACCTCATTGTCGATCTCTTCCATTGTGATCTTGATTTTTTCCATATCAGACTGCAGCACACTTTTTAGTATGTTCTCCTCGCTGATCCTGCTTGAAGAGACCTCTATCCTCTGTATAGCCGTCAGCTTGCTCTTGATCATTTCCTGCAGGACCTTCTGCATTTTGGGATAGCCCTCGTACCCAAGCTCTATTGCAAATCTGACAACAGTGGATTCGCTTACGCCGACAACCTCACCAAGCTTTGCAGCTGTCATGAAAGCAGCCTTCTCATAATGTCCGGTTATATACGCAGCAATTAGCTTCTGACCCTTGCTCATTTTCTTTTTATTGTTTATCCTGCTGATAAGATCATAGTTTTTGCTTTCCATTGGCCCTCCCAATGACCATCTGTCATTATAGCGTATCATAATCATTGATCATACCATTTAATAGTACAATTTTGCAGGATAAAAATCAAGTCCCTGCAAAAATCCAGTGCTTGTATCTTTTAACTGCATCATGTCAATGATAGTGGTTATGATACAAACAGCCAAGGGGAGATTATATGCTTCAAATCGACGATGCCGGAAGCGGAAGCTTTGTTGGCGGCACCTGTATAGGCATTTACAGACCTGAGACAAATGAGTATTGCTTTGATATAATTCCAGTTGAATTCTATAACAAGGAAAATTTCAAGAAGAAGCTCTATCTTGATCAGGTTGTCAATATTGCCTCTGCCGCCATAACATGCCTTAAGCCTTCCAGGGGTGAGATGATCGAAGTGTGCAGAGGCTATATGTTTGAGCGTTTGAAAATATGGCTGGAAAACAACGGCTATCGCTGGTATTCGACACAGATCACAGGAAGGATACAAGAAATAGTAGAGAAAAGCTTTGAGCTTTATACGGAAAGACTGGGTCTGCCATGGCAGTATATCAAATACACAAGATATCCTTTCCATTTTCACAAGCTTCTCAGGTGGGTGTATGCCGATTATGACAACAGGATAAAGCTGTGCAAGGTCGGATGGAAAAGCTGGCAAAAGCTCGAATCCATTGTGCCTGATACAGCATGGGCCAGTATGTGTGCTGTATCATTTACATGTATGAAATGCGGCAGACATATAAAGCCACGCAGTGAGGTAAAGGTGATCAGGTTTGTAAGCAACCGTGAAAACTACGTCTATCTGCACGATAAATGTGATAGCGGAAAGGGGCACTGATCAACCATTTGATCCTGGTATTGGTTGATCAGTGCCCCTTTGCTGCTTAAACTGGATGAGTGCGGAACTCGTAGTCCACCATATTGCTGTCTATCTTGTACTTCTCTGCCTGGCGCTGCTTGAAGAAATTCTCCGCTACCTGCGGGAACAACGCATATGAGAGCACATCCTCGTCCTGTTCGATATACTGGCCTATCTGCTTTCTGATGTTGTCCAGCTCAGGCTCTATGAGATCTGCCGGTCTGCAGGTGATCTGCTCCTCATCTCCGAGGATCTTCTTTTTGATCTCTTCCGGTATGGGGGCGGGAGTCTTTCCGTATTCCCCTTTGACCAGCGCCTTTGATTCCTTGGGAACCATTTTATATCTTTCACCTGTTATGACATTCATAACAGCCTGTGTTCCGACTATCTGGCTCGTAGGCGTTACCAGCGGAGGATAACCGAAATCCTCTCTCACTCTCGGTACTTCCTTGAGCACTTCCTCGAATTTATCCGATTTGCCGGCCTGTTTCAGCTGCGAAACAAGGTTCGACAGCATTCCTCCGGGCACCTGATATATCAGTGTGTTGACATCTACTCCCATAACCTTTATATCCAGCAGGCCCGATTGTACATATTTTTCTTTTATAGGTCTGAAGTAATCAGCTATCTCACTTAACTTTTCAAGCTCCAGTCCCGTATCGAATTCCGTATCCTTAAGTGTTGCCACAAGCGGTTCCGTCGGAGGCTGTGATGTCCCCATTGCCATAGGAGATATAGCACAGTCCACAACATCAACACCTGCCTCTATACCCTTCAGGTATGTCATTGATGCTACGCCGCTGGTATAATGTGTATGCAGCTGTATCGGTACTTTTACACTTTCCTTCAGCGCTTTAATGAGACTGTATGCCGAATAGGGCACCAAAAGTCCTGCCATATCCTTTATACAAATGCTGTCAGCTCCCATTTCCTCCAGTCTGCGGGCATCCTTTACAAAAAGCTCCAGGCTGTGCACCGGACTTATGGTGTAGCTGACGGTACCCTGGGCATGACCGCCTTCCCTCTTGCATGCTTTTATGGCTGCTTCAATATTTCGAACGTCATTCAAAGCATCAAATATCCTGATTATATCGATACCATTATAAACAGACTTCTGAACAAAATAACTGACCACGTCATCTGCATAATGCTTGTAACCCAGCAGATTCTGTCCTCTTAGAAGCATCTGCAGCTTTGTTTTTTTTGCCTTGGATTTGATCTTTCTGAGCCTCTCCCATGGATCCTCATTCAAAAAACGCAGACAGGAGTCAAAGGTAGCTCCTCCCCAGCATTCCAGTGAATGATATCCGATTTCATCCAGTTTTTCAACTATTGGTAATATGTCATCAGTGGACATCCTTGTCGCTATCAGTGACTGATGAGCATCTCTGAGTACGGTTTCAGTAATCTTAACTCTGCCCATTGCCCGACCTCCTTAATTAATTGACGCCAGGAGATCTCCGGCATTTACGGAAGCGCCCCTGTCTACATTGATCGAAGCTACCTCACCATCTGAAGGTGCAACGATCTCGTTTTCCATTTTCATAGCTTCCAGTACTACCAGTACCTGGCCCCTCTTGACTTTATCACCGACTGAAGCCACTACCTTGAGTATGGTTCCCGGCATGGGAGCATTGACCTTGACTGCTCCGACAGTACCACCTGTGACTGCCTTCTTTTCATTGACCGGTGCTGCAGGTGCAGGTGCAGCCGCCTGAACAGGTGCAGCTGCAGGTGCGCTCACTGCCGGTGCTGCCGGAACATACACAGGAAGGGAACCGTCCCTTATCTCTTCGACCTCGACTTCATACTGATTGCCGTTGACTTTTATCAGAAACTTTTTCATATATTTATATCCTCCCGACTTTTTAAATTATTGAACGATCTGCATTTATGCATTCAAACTGTTTTGCAGACGCTCCAGCCTGCCTGTTGTATTCCAGGCCGGCGTTATCTGCGGAACCTGTCTCATGGATCTCACGACCAGCCTGTAGCCCGGCCTTGTTTCCATGGCGGCTATAGCTGCAGCTATAACAGCCAGAACTTCATTATCGGTATAACTCATTTCATTTTCAGCCATGCCTGCACCTCCATATTACAGCGGAATATTTCCGTGTTTCTTCGCCGGTCTGTTTTCCCTCTTGCCTGCCAGCATTTCAAGAGCATTTATGATCCTGCCCCTGGTAGTGGCCGGGTCGATAACATCATCCACATAACCCCTTGATGCCGCAATGTAGGGATTTGAAAACTTGTTCCTGTATTCCTCGATTTTTTGCTCTCGCGCGGCTATAGCATCATCTGCTGCGGCAATCTCTTTGCGGAATATTATATTTGCCGCACCATCGGGACCCATTACGGCAATTTCCGCACTGGGCCATGCAAATACTATATCTGCTCCAAGATGCTTGCTGTTCATAGCTATATATGCCCCGCCATAAGCTTTTCTTACGATGACATTGATCTTTGGCACAGTTGCCTCGGAAAATGCATATAAAAGCTTTGCTCCATGCCTTATCACACCGCTGTATTCCTGTCCGGTACCGGGCAGATATCCTGCTGTATCGGTGAAGGTAACCAGCGGTATATTGAAGGAATCACAGAAGCGAATAAATCTTGCAGCCTTGTCAGCCGAATCGACATCCAATACCCCTGCCATCACCTGAGGCTGATTTGCGATGATACCGACTGTTTTACCGTTCATCCGACCTAAACCGACCACTATATTCTTGGCAAAATGCTTTTGGACTTCCATGAAATCGCCGTTATCAAGGATCCTTGTAATTATCTCCTTGATGTCGTACGGCTTGTTTGAATTATCCGGGATCAGATCGAGAAGGCCTTCCTCTATCCTGTTTAGATCGTCGTTTACCGGCTTCAGCTCCGGATCTGTAAGATTGTTGTCAGGCAGAAAGCTTATAAGCCGTCTTATCTCTTTGAGACATTCCTCTTCATTTGCGTTCATAAAATGTGCGACGCCGCTTTTTGCGTTATGTACCTCTGCTCCGCCCAGCGTTTCAAACGTCACATCCTCTCCTGTCACGGACTTGATTACCTGTGGTCCTGTAATAAACATGTAGCTGGTCTTTTCAACCATGAATACAAAGTCCGTTATTGCGGGAGAATAGACAGCTCCTCCGGCACAGGGTCCCATGATCACCGATATTTGTGGTATTACACCCGAGGCCAGAGTATTTCTGAAGAAAATATCACCATAGCCGCTCAGGGCATCTATACCCTCTTCTATCCTGGCTCCGCCTGAATCGTTGATACTGATGAAAGGCGCGCCCACCTTCATAGCCATATCCATCACCTTTGTGATCTTGCGGGCGTGAGCTTCACCAAGTGAGCCTCCGATGACTGTAAAGTCCTGTGAGGACACGAATACCGGCCTGCCATCGATAGTTCCATAGCCCGTGACGACACCGTCACCAGGGACTTTCTTTTTCTGCATATCGAAATCGATAGCCCTGGTCTCGACAAAGGCATCCACCTCGACAAAGGAGTCCTGGTCAAAAAGCTTTTCAAGCCTTTCCCTTGCAGTCAGCTTTCCGGCTTCGTGCTGTCTTGCGATCCTGTCAGCCCCGCCGCCTGCCTCGAGCCCTTGTTTTCGTACGTGGAGGTCATTGATCCTTTCAATTGTTCCCATGCATCTTCCACCCCATTTTTTATTTTCTTGATATCGCATTTATTACTATATAATATTACCTGGTACCAATTATATAATGTGTTGCTTTCCATTGCAACTGATTCAGCTGATATATCAAAAAACCTTTAACCTGCCAGTATACACTGAACATGTTAAAGGTCTTGCTTTCACTCCGGAGTATAAAACCAGGCGGATCACGCCGGCTGTTGGTTTTATAACTTTAAGCTACTCCCCTCTAATCGATTCAAGTGTACCATTTTGAAATATCATCGTCAATCAGATTTACCACAATTCGTTAAAAATAAATCAAAAAAGCTTCTCTATACAGACTAAAATCGGAGGACAATTTATCTGATTGACGAATTCTGTTTTTGTCACTGTATACTGCTTGTAGTTTATGGTTCTGATAAAATCAAGTATTTCCTCCTTTTCAGAAAATCCGCTGTCACCGCCATAATAAACTACAATAGTTATAATACCGTTTACCATGAGCAGTTCCATAGCTTTTTTCACGGCAGCTATGGTAGACTCTCCCCTGGTGCCGATACTGTGGTCGCCGCCTGGGAGATAGCCGAGATTGAACATGACGCATCTCACTTTTTCCTTCACATACTCATCCATGCGCTCATGAGTGTCATGTATCAGTTCCACCCTGCCATACAATCCTTCTTTTTTCAGTCTGTCCGAAGTGCGGTCCAGGGCCTCCCTTTGGATATCGAAGGAATATACCTTTCCTCCCTCACCTGTCAAACCGGCCAGAAACAAGGTGTCACCGCCATTGCCGCATGTAGCATCTATCGCATGATCCCCGGCCTTTACCACCCTGGCTGTGATTTCATGGGATTGATAAAGTGAATTCTTTATAATGCACGATTCATTTGGACGATCCATTTCTGCCATACTCTCCCTTTAGCATATCTGTTTCTCTTTTGCTGAGATTTCTCCACTTGCCCTCTTCAAGTCCTCCTATGGTCACCTGCCCGATAGCAATACGCTTCAGATGCATCACAGCATGGCCTGCAGCCTCGAACATCCTTCTTACCTGCCTGTTTTTGCCCTCATGTATCGTCAGATCGACAATGGATTCTCTTTCTTCAGCCTTTATTATCCTTACCATTGCAGGAGCAGTAACATATCCTCCGATATCCACTCCGCTGCTGAGCATTTCGATCTGCTTATCATTGAGCATGCCTCTGATCACTGCCCTGTAGGTCTTGCTGATCTCATGGCGCGGATGCATCAGTATATTGGCAAACTCACCGTCATTAGTCAGTATTATAAGGCCGGAAGTATCATAGTCAAGCCTTCCGACAGGATACACCCTCTCTTTTATATCAACAAGGTCAACTACAGTTTTTCTTGAAAACTGGTCTTTAGCGGATGAAATAAACCCTACAGGCTTGTTCAGTAATATGTAGACTTTTTTTGAGCCGGTTTTGACAGATATGCCATTCACACTGATATCCTCTGAACCATCGACCTTGGTACCTGGTTCTGTAACTACAATACCGTTAACTTTTACGATACCGCCGGCTATCAGTTCCTCACATTTACGCCTTGAAGCGACACCTGCGTCGGCCAGGAATTTTTGAAGTCTGATCTCGGACATAACTGTTCCTTTCATCTGTTATAATAATGGACCTGGCTCTTGCCTCTGCAACGCTTCATCCAGTAATGCATGTCCAATACCTTGTGAATAATATAACATGTTTTTACAGAAAAGGCTACATAAAACCGGATCAATATCTCCGGTTGAATGCAGCCTTTGTGATCAAGCTCTTGTTAATTACTCTTCGGTTTCAGTCAGCTTACTGACAGATATCTTTTTCTTGCACATGCTCTCGATCCTGCACAGTACTTCAGGAACCAGATCCAGAACCTTGTCCACAGTAGAATTGATATTGACAGGCAGCAGCTTGATCTGTCCGTTTCCGACGATCATAAAGGCTACCGGATTGATACTGACACCTGCACCGCTGCCTCCGGCAAAGGGATATTTGCCGCATCCGCCATCCTTCCCTCCGTTATCGTCTTCACTGTCTTCATTTGCATCAGAATCTTCTTCATCTAAATAAAAGCTATATTCTCCGCCGCCTGCTGCAAACCCGAAGGTAACCTTTGATATAGGGATTATGACAGTACCATCCGGAGATTGTACTGCGTCACCGACTATTGTATTGACATCGACCATTTCCTTGATGCTTTGCATTGCAGTCTTCATCAGCGCTTCTATTGGATGTTGCTCAGCCACTCACTTCACCACCTAACGATTTTTTTGCCCTGATCCTTATCTTATTCTTCATGTAGTATATTTTTATCAACACAACTATAATATGGACTAATCTGACATGAAATATGCAGCTGGCATCGACTTCAAACATTCTTTTATTAAAGCAGGGAATAATGCTGAGATCGCGGCCTGTTATCTTTAGATGACGTGAAATGTAAGAAATCAGTATTCCTGCGGCATTCCACAGCAAACCGCATATGACACCTGTCTGAGCGGCATCTCCTGTGCCCTGTTTCAGCTTTATTTTGATTTCGGCATGGATATCATGTTTGTTCAGATACCTTCTTATATCTTCCAAAAGAGATTTGTGGTCTTTCAGGTACTTTCTCACACTGTCAAATTTTTTTATTATATCAAAGGGGCCAAGCCTTTCATTCTTTTCAGACCCGCCCTTCATCTCTCTTGCCTGTCCTTTGACAAGCTTGAACTTGACTTTGCCGTCCTCCTTTTTCACCAGCGGCACCTTGTTTTCATACCTGATCAAGCCTCTGCCGGTATAAAAAGAAAACTTTATCCACTCTTCCTGCTCATTCCTGGTGTATCTGACAGCAGCCTTTATTCTGACGATGAACAAGGAAAAATATATGACGATAATAAAAAAAACAGCTGCATAAAGCATTTTTCACCTCATAAAGGCATTCGCTCCATAAGCTATTTTTTCCAGTCAGACTGTTATTCATTCAATTTTCTCGACCATGTAGTGCTATTCCCCAGCGGGACTGCTCTCCAAATCTTCGATAGACTTTTTATCATCCCCGGGCATTGTTTCAAGCTCCAGCATCGGCAGGTCCTTCACCGAGCTGAATCCGAAGCTTCTGAGAAACTCATCAGTGGTCTCGTAAAGCATCGGCCTTCCAGGAGTGTCCATCCTTCCGGATTCCCTTATCAGATTCCTTTCCAGAAGCCTTGTGATAGCACTGTCGGAATTGACGCCTCTGATCATTTCTATTCTCGCTCTTGTGACAGGCTGATTATAGGCAACGATGGCCAGCGTCTCAAAAGCCGCCTGGGACAAGGCCTGCTTTTGCCTGGGCTCCATGAGCCGCCTGATATATTCATGATGCTCAGGCCTTGAGCAAAGCTGATAGCTTCCATCTATCTCCCGCATCATGATCCCTCTTTTTGAATTTTGCAACGAAACTGTCATGTTGTTCAGAAACAGCCTGGCAGTCTTTCTGTCAAGCTCAAGTATTTCTGCAAGCTTTTCCAGCGATACAGGATCTCCCGCTGCAAAAAGCAGTCCCTCCACAACAGCTTCCATTTCTTTTATATCCATAATGGCCGCCTTCCCTGACCAAGTTGCCTGCCAATCATGCTCAGGCCATGTTATCCAGTTTATCCTCTTCGAATTTCATCGATTCGGAGGTCATTTCCACCTTTTTTATATATATCTCGCTAAATGCCCTTCTCTGTTCAAGCTTGACCCTTTTGAGCTTTGTCAGCTCCAGGACTGCCATAAAGCCTGTTACGATATCGGTAGGCGATTTGGTTTTGAAGGAAAACAGCTCGCCAAACCCTATCCTGCTTCTTTTTATCAAGGCTCTTATGATTTCCCTCATTTTGCTCTTCATTGAAACCTTTTCATGCTGTATGATCCGGGTCATACCGCTTACATTGGGATTGATCTTCTTTCTGTTCTTTTCCAGAAGTTCAGCATAGACCCTCTTTAATTCGGAGGGTATCAGTTCCAAAATCTCATCCCTTCGGGCGAAGCTTATGGCTTCGGGCAGCTTCCAGTATACCCTTGACCAATCCTTCTCACGCTGTCTCAATGTATTGGTGAATGCCTTGAACTTCTTGTACTCCAGAAGTCTGAGCACCAGTCCCTCTCTCGGGTCTTCCTCCTGCTCCATTTCATTCCTGCGTGAGGGAAGGAGCATTTTTGATTTTATGTGCAAAAGAGTAGATGCCATGACCAGAAACTCACTGGTTACCTCCAGATCAAGCTCCTGCATCGCGAACAAATACTCCATATATTGATCCGTAATGATGTTTATAGGGATGTCGTATATACTGAACTGGTTTTTTTCGATCAGATGAAAAAGCAGGTCAAAGGGTCCTTCAAAGTTCTCTATTCTTATTTTACAGGCATTGGTAAGCGAGCTTTCCAATTATATTCCCCCAGAACTACCAGTCTATTTTCATTGCCTTTCTTACATCCGACATGGTCTTTTGTGCAATATTTCTTGCACGCTCATTTCCGCTCTCTATCACCTCTCTGATATAAGCGGGCCTTTCCAACAGTCCCTGTCTCTTTTCATATATTGGCGTAAGTGTCTCCGCCATCTTTGAGGCCAGTATCTTTTTGCACTGGACGCATCCTATACTACCGCTGCGGCATAGGGATCCGATCTCATCGACGCCTTCTTCATTGAACACCTTATGGAAGGCGAATACGGTACATACCTCAGGATGGCCGGGATCGTCCTTCCTTATCCTGGCAGGGTCGGTCACCATGGTCATGACCTTTTTCCTGACTGTTTCAGGATCATCAGACAATGCGATGGTATTGTTGTAGCTCTTGCTCATCTTTCTGCCGTCGGTGCCCGGCAATACCTTTGCCTTGGTCAGTTTTGATTCCGGTTCGGGAAATACTTCTTCGAACAGGTGATTGAAACGCCTTGCTATCTCTCTGGTCAGCTCCACGTGCGGCACCTGGTCTTCTCCCACCGGCACTGCATCTGCCTTGTACATCAGGATATCGGCAGCCTGAAGGCATGGATACCCCAAAAAACCATATGTGGTAATATTCTTTTCCTTCAACTGAGAGAGCTGATCCTTATAGGTCGGGCATCTGTAAAGCCATGACAGCGGAGTAGACATGGAAAAAAGCAGGTGCAGCTCAGCATGCTCTTTTACCGAGGACTGAAGGAACATGGTGCATTTTTCCGGATCCAGTCCGGAACTGAGCCAGTCGATGACCATATTGTCTATATTTGATTTTATATCGGAGGTATCTTCATAGCCTGTGGTCAACGCATGCCAGTCAGCTATAAAATAAAAACAGTCGTATTCATCCTGAAGCCTGACCCAGTTTTCCAGGGCCCCGAAATAATTGCCCAAATGAAGCGAGCCTGTAGGCCTCATACCGCTAAGCATAGTTCCTTTACTCATCTGTTCCTCTCTTTCCGGTAAACCAGCGTTGTTGTTAACTTATACATATTGTAGATTTAGTGTTTCCGGCTGTCAAGTAGTAATGGGGACGTTTCTCTGCCGGAGGGCTGTTCTTCACAGCCTGAGATGTGTCAGAACGTGGTAGTGGGACACTTCTGTGCAGGGAGTCAGGCTTTGTGTGCTGAGAAATGTCAGAACATGGTAATGGGACACTTCTCTGCAGGGAGTCAGGCTTTGTTTGCTGAGAAATGTCAGAACGTGGTAATGGGACACTTCTCTGCAGGGAGTCAGGCTTTGTTTGCTGAGAAATGTCAGAACGTGGTAA
>JAAYPO010000112.1 GCA_012519745.1 Clostridiaceae bacterium
ATGTAGTCGCCCCAGCTATGTAGTCGCCCCAGCTATGTAGTCGCCCCAGCTATGTGATCTTCACAGTAATATAGTCGTCCAAGCAAGCCCTCCTGCCCATTGGGCAGAGATTGCTCCAGCAATGTGGCCGCCACAGCAATGTGACCACCACAGCAAGCCCTCCTGCCCATTGGGCAGAGATTGCCCCAATATGGTCAAAACAGGCTCATCTGGCTGCTTTCAGGTATGCCCTTGAGGCATCCGCTCTGCTGTAGTATCTCAATCACTGTCTTACTGACCCTTGCTCTGATCTTCAGGTCCTCGATGGAAACAAATTCGCCCTGTTTACGGGCTTCGGCAATGGCTCCGGCCGCGTTTGTCCCAAGTCCCTGCAAAGAATTCAACGGAGGTCTGAGTCCATTTCCATGGATGATAAATTTGGTTGGGTCGGACTCGTACAGATCGACATTCAAAAACTCGATCCCCCTGGAATACATTTCATTTGTTACTTCCAATATCGTCAATACATTTTTTTCCTTCGCAGTCAGATTATTGCCCATCCTCTCCAGCTCTTCGATCCTCCTTAGAACACCTTCCCTGCCGTTGGCCATAGTCGCAGCATCAAATTCATCTGCTCTGACTGTAAAATATGTGGCATAAAACGCAAGGGGATGATAAACCTTGAACCAGCCTATCCTCATTGCAGTCAGCACGTATGCCGCAGCATGGGCCTTCGGGAACATGTATTTGATCTTTTTACAGGATTCGATATACCAGCCCGGCACGCTGTGAGCCTTCATTTCCTCCTCGTATTCAGGCTTCAGCCCTCTGCCCTTCCTGACATCCTCCATTATTTTAAAGGCACTTTTAGGCGGCAGTCCCTGATACATTAGGTATACCATGATGTTGTCCCTGGTGCCTATGACCTCAGAAATCGTACATACATTATTCCTGACCAGGTCCTGTGCATTGTTGAGCCACACATCCGTCCCATGTGAAAGGCCGCTTATCTGCAGCAGGTCGGAAAAGGTCTTCGGCTTGGTATCGAGCAGCATCTGCCTGACAAACTTGGTGCCAAACTCAGGAAGCGCAAAGGTTCCAACTTCGCTGTTGATATCCTCCGGCTTTACTCCCAGCGGCTCCGTGGACAGATAAAGCTGCATCACCTTCTCATCATTCACAGGTACATCATAGATATCCAGCCCCGTCAGATCACACAGCATTTTGATCATGGTGGGGTCATCGTGACCGAGTATATCAAGCTTCAATATAGTATCGTGGAGTGAATGGAAATCAAAGTGCGTGGTGATGATATCAGAACCAACATCATCAGCAGGCCTCTGAATGGGTGAAAAATCATGCACATCGTTATCACTGGGTATTACTATGATCCCTCCCGGATGCTGGCCCGTAGTTCTCTTGATGCCTGTGCAGCCCTTCACCAGTCTGTTTATTTCAGCATTGGTGGTCACTATGCCTTTTTCGTCAAGGTACTTTTTAACAAAGCCGTATGCTGTCTTGTCAGCGACGGAGGCAATGGTACCGGCCCTGAACACATAGCCCTTTCCAAAAAGCACCTCGGTATATTTATGAGCCTGTGCCTGATATTCTCCTGAAAAGTTCAGGTCGATATCCGGTGCCTTGTCTCCATCAAAGCCGAGGAAGGTCTCAAAGGGTATATCATGACCGTCGCCCCTCATAGGCTCACCGCATTCAGGACAATTTTTCGGCGGCAGGTCAAAGCCTGATCCCACCGAACCATCGGTGATAAATTCAGAATGCTTGCAGTTTTTGCAGATATAGTGAGGCGGCAGCGGATTGACTTCGGTGATCCCTGTCATCGTAGCTGCAAAAGAGGAGCCGACAGATCCCCTGGACCCCACTATATAACCATCGTCATTGGACTTTTTGACCAGCTTTTGAGCTATTAGATACATAACGGCGAAACCGTTTTTGATGATCGAAGTAAGCTCCCTCTCAAGCCTCTTTGATACTATCTCAGGCAGCGGGGCTCCATATACCTTATGGGCATTCTCATATGCAAGCTTCTCTATTTCCTGCTCGGCTCCTTCTATTTTAGGCGGATAAGTCCCCAGGGGGATGGGTATGACTTCCTCCACCATATCCGCTATCTTGTTAGTATTTGTGACCACTACCTCAAAGGCCTTTTCATCTCCCAGATAGGTGAATTCACCCAGCATCTCATCAGTGGTCCTGAAGTAGAGCGGAGCCTGTCTGTCGGCATCCGAATACCCCTGCCCGAACATAAGTATACGTCTGAACACCTCATCCCTGGGCTCCATAAAGTGAACATCGCAGGTGGCAACCACAGGCTTTTTCTGCTTTTCCCCCAGCTGCACGATCCTTCTGTTGAACTCCTTGAGCTGCTCATGATCCGATACCGCACCATTTGCCACCAGGAATTCATTGTTCCCAAGGGGCTGTATCTCAAGGTAATCATAGAAGGACGCTATCCTTTCGAGCTCACTGTTTTTTTTGCCGTCCAAAACGGCCCTGAACAGTTCCCCTGCCTCGCAGGCACTTCCGACTATGAGCCCGTCACGGTATTTCATCAGCAGGCTTTTAGGTACTCTCGGCCTTTTATAGAAATAATTCAGATGGGACTCGGATATGATCCTGTACAGATTTTTCAGCCCTGCGGTATTTCTGACCAACAGAACAGCATGGTAGACCCCGGCCTTTCTAAAATCGAAATGACCTGACAATACCTTGTCGATATCCCCTACTGTCCGGGCCCCTCTTTTCATAACAAGCTCCAGACACTTTAAAAATATCTCTGCTGTTGCCTGAGCGTCATCTATTGCCCTGTGATGGTTGTCCAGCCTTATACCAAGATGCTTTGCCACAACATCCAGCTTGTGCTTGCTCAGTTCTGGAAACAGATAACGGCTGAGCTGTAATGTGTCCAATATGGTGTTATTAAAAGACTTGTTGTGCACTCGGGCATGATGCTTAATAAACCCTGTATCAAAGGACGCATTATGAGCGACCACCGGAAGACCGCCGGCAAACTCAAGGAAGCTGCCCAACGCTGTGCCTGTGTCCGGCGCATCGGCCACCATTTCATCAGTTATGCCCGTAAGCTTTGTAATAAACTGCGGTATGGGAATGCCGGGATTGACAAAGTTACTGAATCTGCCGGTTATTTTGCCCTTTTCGACCTTTATGGCGCCGATTTCCGTGATCCTGTCCTTTGCAGGATACAAGCCGGTGGTTTCGATGTCAAAAACCACAAAACCGCCGTCCAAAGACATGGTTTCGTCGTTTTCGCCCATATTGAGCACTGTAGGGGCTTCATCATTGATAAGATAGCATTCTACCCCGTATATTATCTTTATCTTGTTCTTTTTACCGGCGTTGTAAGCCTCCGGGAACGACTGCACCACACCATGGTCTGTAATTGCAACGGCCCTGTGCCCCCAACTTGCAGCACGCTCCACCAACGCAGCCGCCGGCGTCATCGCGTCCATAGCGCTCATCTGCGTATGAAGGTGGAGTTCGACCCTTTTTATCTTGGCATCATCGGTCTTGATCTCCTTTTGTAGCTCAATAATGTCTTTAGCCATTATTGTCAGCTCTTTTGCATACATGTCAAACTGAGCTTCGCCCCTGACCTTAAAATAGAGGCCGTCCTTTATCTGCTCCGCCCTAAGGTCGTAATCATCCTTTTGCACAAAGAGCTTTGTGGTAAGGGAGCTGGTGTAATCCGTTATATCAAAGGTACAGATATAGCGATTTCCCCTGATCTCCTTAAAAAGCACATTGGATATTTCACCGCAGATGGCGACCTTCCCTGAATCCAGCGTTACCTCACTCATCTTCATAAGGCTGTCGTTGAAATTCTTACCCAGTATTATCTCCAGGATACGCGGATCACCGCTGTCGGTCTCTTTCTTTCTCCTGCGCTTTGCCGAGCCATTTGACTGTGTCTTCTCCTCGGCATCGAGGGCATCATGTATCCGTGCCTCTTCATTTTCCTTAAATTCGTTGTACTGCTCCTTGAATTGTTCATCAAGCTTGTAGTCGAAAAAGATGACCCTGATCCTCTCTCCGAAGGAGCACTCCACTATTTCCTCGATGATCTTGTCGCATCCCTGTGATTTCAGAATGTCTCCGCCTTTTGTGGAGAGCATGACATTTAGCAGGTCTCCATCCAGCTGAAAGCTGCAACCGTTGAGGATCCCCTTGCTGAGCGCTACCTTAGAGTTGACTGTATATATGATGCTTTCTTTGTATTCCTCAATAAGCTCACCTAGTGAACCTTCTGTTTCAAATCTGAGGCTGATCTCCACATTCATAGAAAAAGCCTGGGACAGTGCCGACTGCACTCTGTCTATGGCCTCAGCCGGTATCAGCCGCCCTGCTCTTGCTTTCACTGCCAGCTTGCCTGTCTTTTTAAATGCTCTCAGCCTTGTTATCCTGACCTCACCGAAAAACTCACGGATATCCGCATCCAGATCTATATCCGGAAATGTTTCTGTAAAGCTCTTGTTCATTGCTGACTCAGACATACTGATTTGATCCCCTTTTGTGTATTATCTCTGTTTTATCCTTGTAAATGCCTGTTGATCTGTCAAATCAGATCTGCTTCATTCCTGCATCCTTTCGATTTCCATGATCAGCTCGTCCACTATCCTGTCCTGTGGAATTTTGCGGACGATCTCGCCTTTTTTGAACAACAGGGCCTCCCCATCCCCTCCTGCAATGCCAATGTCCGCCTCCCGGGCTTCACCGGGCCCATTCACGGCACAGCCCATCACAGCTACCTTTATGTGTTTGCTGCAGCCCTTCAGCCGCATCTCCACCTCATTTGCTATCTTTATCAGATCTATCCTGGTCCTGCCGCAGGTGGGACATGACACAAATTCTATGCCCGCCTTCCGCAGACCCATGGCTTTGAGAAGCTCGATGCCCACCCTGACTTCCTCCACAGGATCTCCCGTCAACGATACCCTCAGCGTATCACCAATGCCCTCTGCCAGCAGGCAGCCCAGCCCTGCTGCCGATTTGACGGTACCGGCAAAAAGCGTTCCGGCCTCCGTCACCCCGATATGGAGAGGGTAATCAGCCTTCTGTGACATCTGCCTGTATGCCTCGATAGTCATTGGTACTCCCGAAGCCTTCAGGGATATGGCTATATCATGAAAATCCAGGTCTTCCAGAAGCCTTGCATGCTCCAAGGCGCTCTCCACCATCCCCTCCGGTGTCACTCCGCCATACCTGGCAAGTATTTGCCTTTCCACTGAGCCCGAGTTTACGCCGATCCTGATGGGGATCCCTCTGGGCTTGGCCATTTCAACGACTTTTTTGACCCTGTCGGCACCACCTATATTACCTGGATTCAGACGTATTTTGTCAGCTCCGTTCTCCATACAGGCCAGAGCAAGCCGGTAGTCGAAGTGAATATCCGCAACCAACGGTATTTTTATGGCCTTCTTTATCTCCTTCACCGCTGCAGCTGCTTCAGTATCGAGTACGGCTACCCTGATGATATCACACCCGGCCTCCTCAAGCCTCTTTATCTGTTCGACTGTGGCACTCACATCCCTGGTATCGGTTTTTGTCATCGATTGTACTGTCACAGGAGCGCCGCCTCCGATATAAATATCGCCGACACGAAGCTTCCTGGTCTGTTTTCTTTGAATATATCGTTCCAAGCTGCTCAACTCCTCGAAATCCGTGATCGTCTCTTATCTGCTCACTACTAATTTCAGGATATCATTATAGGCTATATATATCCCCAGCAGGATGATCAGAACGAACCCTACTATAGATATATAAGATTCCTTTTCCTGACTGAGAGGCTTGCCTCTGACAGCCTCTACCGCTATCAGCAGCAACCGGCCGCCGTCTAGCATAGGGAATGGGATCAGATTCGTAGCTCCTATCGCAACGCTCAGCAGCCCTGTGATGTACATCAGGTAAACCAGCATCTGGCCGATATCCGGGGCCTGACTTACGGTTGTGGTAATGGTGCTGACCATGCCTATGGGGCCCATCATGTCGGAAACCTTCG
>JAAYPO010000113.1 GCA_012519745.1 Clostridiaceae bacterium
CAAATATATCGATTCTTTCTTCATTATAATAATAATGCCGGGAAACTAATGACGGGAAACAGCTGCTTTTGCCTCCAAGACCCTGGCAGAGAGGTTTCGCCCTGCGGGACAGACATAGCTGCAAAGTCCGCAGCCGATACACAATTCAGGACTGAATTTAGACGCTTTCTTTTCCGAGCTTTTATCTACAAGATCAGCGATCCTGTATACAAGAAGTCCCTGAGGACAGTTAAAAACACAGGCACCGCATTTGGAGCAAAGCGGAGATTCCTTGTATCGGGGCATTGCAGCAGCTGCGATCAGATTAGTCCCCTTCCCTATCCTCTCATCGTCCTGTGCCATCCTGGCCTGCATTATACCGCCGCCTGTAAATACCATGCTTTTTCCTGGATAAACTGCATTTATAGCTTCCGAAACAAGGGAGCCTGTTCTGACCTTAGCCACAGCCGAGGTGCCCGTGGTGATATCGGCAATTGTTATGTACTTGCTGTCAGTCTTTTTATTCAGGCAGACGGCTTCATATACCAAAAGAACGGTCTGGACGTTAAGGACAAGGATACCCAGCTTGGCAGGTATAAAATCTGACGGAACGCTCCTTTTCAAAATAGATTTTATAAGACTGTTTTCATATCCGGCAGGATAATAATCTCTTACTTTACGTATGCTTATGTTCTCCGACGACTCGATACCCGAATCATCCTTTTCTGCTATGATGACCTTTGAAAAATCAATGTATTTTGTGATCACAGAGATACCCTTTAGAATGTCCTCGTACCTGTTTTTAAGCAGCCATTTATCCTGTATCAGTCCTGGATCACATTCTGCTGCATTGATAATGAAAAACTTCTCCTGTACGTTGGAGTCCAATATGGTCTGCAGCTTCATGGCTGTCGGGTATGCAGCTCCGCCCATGCCATATACGCCCAATTCCTGCAGTTTAGCTATCAATTGCTCAGGTTGATCAATATCTATGCTGTCATCGGATGAGCTGTTGATCATGTCGTTGCCCGTCTTATTGGCAGACACTTCTTTGTGCACATCTCCAGCATCTTCAGATGACTGCAGATACGTCAGATCATGTACTTGTATAACTGCATCGTTATTGGTATATGGTTTTTTCAGGCTGATGGGAGCAAAAAACAGACGCTTTCTTGGAAAATGAACATTTTCGTCCGCTAAATGCGAAATCAGATTGAAAATAAGTATTATCAGCGGGAATGTTATAGCGGGTTCAATAGTGTAAAACGGAAGAAGGGCGCATAGAAAACCTCCCACAAGACCGGTGAGCTTCAAGGAAGTCACAGTAACCGGATCGGTAAGTATGATGCAGCCTAAAAATATTCCGTTTATTATCAGCAGCTCTCCGAATGATGCGGCTCCGCTCAGCCCTGCAACAAACAGTCCCATAAAGCAGCCCAATGAAACAAAGGGCCTGAACAGAATGAAGGGCAGCGATAGTATGACAGCAGGGATCAGCAGCGCAGAGGGTTGTATCGGCATCTGACTGCCTTTGAACATAATGCAGATGAATAGATAACCCACAATGGCAGGGTTTATCGAATTTTTACCGGTACCCCCCCATATCTGCTTACCAAGGATTATACCTGCAAAGACACCGATCAGCTTGCCCCACAGCGGAATACCCGGGGTGATCAGGTGGATTATAGCAGCAGTAACTGCTGCAGATACTGAGCATATGATTCTTTTGTGCCGTAAAATCCCTGCAGTTTCATCCAGTATAAGGGCAAAAACAAGCACAGCCGCAAAAACTGCTATATCCAACGGATTTTTGATCCATTGGGGCAGCATGTACAGCAGCAGCACAAAAAAAAGAAGTGTCATTATGTGTTCGTTTGACCATTTATTGCGGATAAGAGGAAAAGATCTCATCACTTAACTCCTGCAAAAAAGGCATGAAGCTTATGCAGCCCAGAGCCAAAAAGCATCAATGGACAGGCAACTGCAGTTTCGATTCCCGCAGCTGCGCAGTCATTGAGCAGCTGCTGATCGGCTGTTTTGCCGCGATGGAACAGTATCTTCTCCACACCTGTGCCCATAAGCTGCTCTACAGCTTTCCTTGCATTTTCATTATTTAGCAGTATGTAAGCGATTTTAGGGGTTTTGGGAAGCTCGCTGATATTGCTGTAAACATTGACATCGAATTTCCCGTCCTTCCGGGGGTTTATTGGGTAAACCTTTATGCCGGCATCGGTGAATGCCTTGTATATCATATTGCTGAACTGAGGTGTGCGGCTGGAATAGCCCATGAAGATAACTTCCTTCTCAGTGAAAAATTCTTTGCTCAGATTCTTCATATAAACATCTCCACTCAAAATTATTTCATAAATATATACGTAATAAAATCATTAATTCTTCTATACATTCAGTAATACTATTATTATCGAGGTCAGGCTGAGGCAAACATTGATCAGGCATAGGAACAAAACCACCTGCTTCGGGTTCAGCCCGGCTGAAAGCAGCCTGTAATGGACCTGGCTCCTGTCTGCCTTGTAAAATGGCTTGCCGCTCAAAAACCTCTTTATCACAACAAACAAATTATCAAATATCGGCACACCCAGCGCAAGTATCGGAACAAAAAGAGATAATACTGTCGTTTGCTTAAATGCACCGTCCAATGCTATTATTGCCAGAATATAGCCCATAAAACCGGCACCTGCATCGCCCATGTAGATCTTGGCGGGTGGTTTGTTGTACTTTAGGTAGCCGATAGCAACGCCCACTAGTATTATCGCCATCAATGCAGATTTGGTCTGGCCTTTGGATAATGCAACTAAAAACAATGTGATGGCGGATATTGTCGAAAGACTTCCCGCTAACCCGTCAAGACCATCTGAGAAATTGATGACGGTAATGACTCCGAAGATCCAGGTCACAGTCAATATAAAACGAAGCCAGACAGGCAGCCAGACATATGAACTGTTGTCGAAGGGGTTTTTGAACCCTGTGAATACGATCCCCGAAAAATAAGCTATAACGGCGGCCATCACCTGTACTATAAACTTGGGAAGAGCCGGGAAATCCTGGCCTTGAGTCTTGTACCAGTCATCGATGATCCCTATGGCAAGAACAAGAACTGACCCGGCAATGATACCTAGGCTTTGTTTGCTGAAGCCTTTGGAAAATGACAGGAACGAAACCAAAAAACCAATAAAGATGCCAATGCTGGCAAGGTGTGGAACAGGCTCCTTGTGTATCTTTCTCTCAGTAGGCCGATCCACAAAGCCAATGGCAACAGCCAGTCTCCTTAGGGGCGGTATCAAAATGTATACACATATAAAAGCCAGCGCAAATGCTGCTATATACTTCATCTCAATTCACTGTCCTTAGTAAAAATATCTGTTGATGGTAAATAAATGAAACAGTACATATCCACGTATCATTGTATCATAAGTCGATTAGATTTTAACATTAAAAAAATATGTCAAATACGTTACTTGACATATTTTTATTATATTTGATCCTTCGTCAAATTATTTACTGTGCTCGAAAACTAATTGGCATTTATCAGCTCTGTATTTGGCAATGATATGCTCAACGGGCTGCCCGCTTTTGGAATAGAGAGTGTTATGTATCTTTATGACCGGAAATCCTGTCTGTACCTGAAGATACTGTGCATCAGCCTGATCGGTGTACACGATCTCCAGGGAGCTCTTTGTCCGCACCGGCAACAGTGGATACTTGCCTCTCAATATTTCATATGATGGCCTTCTGGCCTTCAGATCCTCTATTAGGTCGGGAAACAGTGCAAGAGGAACAAATGATACATTATACGACAGCACTCCTCCCTCTTCAGCTGTTAAATAACTGATCTCGGCAAATTCGGAATTACCGGAATATGACTGTGATCCAAAAACGGATTCCAGAAAATCCGCATCGCTTAACTTGACAACATGTAAAGACAATATGTCATGCTGACTAGGGTCTTGATTATCAAGAATTGAATCTGTAAAGCCTGTATAGTCTTTTATGTCGACTTTGGACTTGGATTTGGCTACAAATGTGCCCTTGCCCTTTTCTTTGTACAGGTAGCCATTGTTTGTCAGTTCGCTTATGGCCTGTCTTACGGTGGGCCTGCTAATATCGTAAAGCTCGCAAAGCTCCTGTTCCGAAGGTATCCTTGACTCGCCTTTATATTCTCCTGACTCGATTTTCTTAATAATAAGGTGCTTCAATTGAGAATACAAAGGTACATTACTGTATTTATTTATCACGATTTCCCCTCCATGTTTCGGTAAGCATAGCAACACATAATTACATCATTACTAATTCTATATGATTTTTATATTCAATTCAACAAAAAACTGTATAATTTTTCTTCGCTAATTTCGGTGTTCTTAACAAAGGAAAATATTATACAGTTGATTTTATGTTGATTCTTTATTTCACTGACCTTTTTATACACTGTTCATCAAACCCTCAGATCAGAAATGATCCCCTCCAGATCGATGGAGTTTATCCTTGGCAGAGCAATTTCTTCAATAAACTCAGTCACCTGCTCTTGCGAACGACCAATATAATTTGAAGGCTTTACAACTGCAAGTATCTCATCCATTGACAGTCCGAATGCATCATCCCCGGCGATCCTTTCCAGCAGATCGTTCTCCAGGCCATACAGCTTGACCTGTTTGCCGGCCTCCATCGAATGCAGTCTGATCCTTTCATGGAGCTCCTGTCTGTCCCCTCCCCTCTTGACAGCCTTCATCATAATGTTTTCAGTTGCCATAAAAGGCAGCTCCTCGAGTACATGCTTCTCTATCACTTTAGGATATACTACCAATCCTCCTGCCACATTCATGTAAATATTCAAAATCGCATCCACAGCTAAAAAAGCTTCAGGTATACTGATGCGCTTGTTGGCAGAATCGTCGAGGGTTCTTTCGAACCATTGTGAAGCTGCAGTTATTGCAGGATTGAGGCAGTCTGTGATGACGTACCTTGCAAGAGAGGCCATCCTTTCGGAGCGCATTGGATTGCGCTTGTATGCCATGGCAGAGGAACCGATCTGCTTATCCTCGAAGGGCTCTTCGATTTCCTTCATACTTTGAAGCAGCCGTATATCGCAGCTGAACTTGCTTGCGCTTTGAGCAATACCCGAAAGAACGTTCAATATCCTGCTGTCCTGCTTCCTTGTATATGTCTGTCCTGATACAGGATAAACACTGTCAAAGCCTACTTTATGGGCAATAAGCTGTTCCAGCTTCTTCACCTTTTCACTGTCGTTGTCAAAAAGGTTCATAAAACTGGCCTGTGTTCCGGTGGTGCCCTTGTTTCCAAGCAATTTCATGGATGAAAGGATATACTCAAGGTCATCCAGGTCGATCAGAAGGTCCTGTATCCACAGGCAAGCACGCTTGCCTACGGTGACAAGCTGAGCCGGCTGAAAATGAGTAAATCCCAATGTGGGCATGGCCTTGTATTTCAATGCAAATCCCGACAATCTTCCAATCACCGCAGCAAGCTTTTTTCTTATCAGCTCTAGGGCATCCCGCATTATGATTATGTCAGTATTGTCACCCACATAGCATGATGTAGCTCCCAGATGTATGATGCCCTTTGCAGACGGACATTGCTGGCCGTATGCGTGGACATGTGCCATTACATCGTGCCGTACTTGTCTTTCCCACTCTTCCGCGGCTTCGTAGTTGATTTGATCCTTGAATTTTTTCAACTCCTCTATCTGCGCTTCCGATATATCCAGACCAAGCTCCCGCTCTGCTTCCGCAAGAGCGATCCAGAGTCTTCGCCATGTCCTGAACTTCATATCCGGTGAAAACAGCTCCTGCATTTCCCGGCTTGAATATCTGGTGTTCAAAGGGCTTTCATAGGTATTCTTCATATTGATACCTCCGTAACAGGCTTTATTTCTCACAAATCATGCTGTCAAAAAAAATGCGGGATTTGAAAAATCCCGCCAGATACTTATAAATATGAGATTTATTTGGTATCATCCAAAGGATGATTCATCCAAAAAGATTATATTATTGTTGCGGTGATAATTCAAGTTTTTATGCAAAAACCTTATTCTTCATCTCCAAGCAGCTTTTGGATCGATACTATCTGAACACAGACACACAGCAGCTCCATAGCCTTTTTCAGATCGCTGACCGGCGGCAGTGTCGGTGCAATCCTGATATTGGCGTCATTGGGATCCTTTCCATACGGAAAGGTAGCGCCTGCCGATGTGAGAACAACACCTGCGTCAGCAGCCATCTTCACCACAGCCGAAGCGCATCCCGGCAATGTGTTGAAGCTGATGAAATAGCCTCCGTTAGGCCTGTTCCACCATGCTATGTTTTTTTCTCCCAGATGGGATGACAATATATCAAGCACAATGTCGAACTTCGGCTTTAGTATGGCAGCGTGTTTCTTCATCTGATCGTAGATCCCTTTCAGATCCTTTAGAAATCTGACATGCCTGTACTGGTTTATCTTGTCATGACCGATAGTTTGTACGCCGAGCAGTTTCTTGATCTGGGAGATATTGTTTTCACTAGCTGCCATTATGGCAATACCTGCTCCGGGGAAGGTGATCTTTGAGGTAGAGGTGAAAATGAACACCCTGTCAGGATTACCTGCGTTTTTACAGGCTTCCAATATATTCTTCAATCTGTCGGGTTTATCTGAAAGGTGATGAACTATATATGCATTGTCCCAGAATATCCTGAAGTCGCCGGCTGCGGTGCGCATTTGAGCAAATCTTTCAACAACCCGGTCGGAATATGTGATGCCGTCAGGATTGCTATATTTGGGTATGCACCATATTCCCTTTATCGAGGGGTCATCTGCCGCAAGCCTTTCCACCATATCCATATCGGGGCCGTCTTCCTTCATTGGGACAGTTATCATTTCAATATTGAAGAGCTCTGTAATGGCAAAATGTCTGTCATACCCGGGACTCGGGCAAAGAAATTTCACAGTGGGAAGTCTTCCCCATGGCTCAGTGCCGCCATAAACACCAAATGTCATTGCCCGGCTTATTGTGTCGTACATCAAATTGAGGCTGGAATTTCCGCCGATAATGATCTCCTTCGTGCTGACCTCCAGAAGCTCTGAGAAAAGCTCCTTTGCCTCAGGAATACCATCTGTCAGGCCATAATTTCGTATGTCCGTACCGGAAGGTGTTTTACAGCTGTCTGAGGAGGATGGGAAATCCAGCATTTCCATTGAAAGCTCCAGCTGTTCGGTGCAGGGTCTGCCCCTTGACATGTCCAGCTTGAGATTTTCAGCCTTAAAGTCTTCATATATTTTTTTGAGGGATGACAGCTCCGTATTTAGTTCATCCCGGCCCAGCTTGTTAAATTCCATGATAATACCTCCCAAAAAGAGAATACACATTTCTGATATAATAATACATCCGGAGGAAATTTGCAACTCAAGACTAAAAATAATTCAAAAAAAATATCAATAAAATAGTTTTTCACACTAATATGCAGGATAAGTATTGCATCAATGCAATTGTTAAATTATTGCAGCACCTGCTCTATAACCCTCATAAAGTTGCCGCCTGCCAGCTTTTCGATGAAGCTTCCGCTGTAATTGAGTTGGAGCAGACGATCAAACAGGGCAGGGATACATTGGGTACCTTCAAGTCCGGAAGGGGTGCATTCAATACCGTCGTAATCGGCGCCTATGCCTATATGCTCCTCACCCGTGACAGAGCAGATATGCTCAATATGCCTGACGACATCATCGATATCGGCATTTTTTGTATTGTTGAGAAAGAATGGGTAGAAGTTGAGGCCTGCTACCCCGCCATTATCCTTTATTTTCATAAGCTGTGCATCGGTAAGGTTCCTTTCATTGTCACATACAGCTTTAGAATTGGAATGGGATGCGATCACAGGCGCTGTGGTCAATGAAAGCACATCATTGAAACTTGCTTCACAAAGGTGGGAAACATCCACGAGCATACCAAGCCGGTTCATCTCGGTGACCACCTGCCTGCCAAAGGCTGAAAGACCGGCACCGTGAAGCTCTTCTGCTCCGTCGGCAAGCAGGTTTCGGTAGTTCCATGCAAGCAGCATGCTCCTGACCCCAAGCCTGTATAGCTGTCGTAATACTGACAGCTCTCCGTTGAGGCATTCTCCTCCCTCGATGGAAAGGATAGCCGCAGCCATATTCTCTGAAACAGCGTTTTTGATATCGGAGGTGTTCAGACAGACCTTTATTTTATCGCTGTGTTTTTCCTGTGCATTGTATATAACATCGATTATTGATAAAACTTTGGCAAGGGTATTGTTCATGTATGTACGTGGTTCTACAAAAGCAGCAAAAAACTGTACACGGCTGCCTGTTTCAAGCAGCCTCCTGATGTCAAGATGGTAAGGGTTTTCATATAGGTCACTATTATTCTCGTATACTGACAAAGCAGTATCGCAATGGGCATCTACTATCAGCATTAAAATGCACCTCTTATCAAGTTTATTTTTTCAGGCAGCAGGCCTTTATCGCTGCGGCGGCCGATTACCTCTATTACGTCAAAGCGCATGTATCTATCCCCCATCCCCTTCTGCTTCAGATATATCCATGCCAGTGATCTTATTTTCTGCTGCTTGGATGCCCCCACAGCCTCTGCCGGAGTGCCGAAAGCATTGCCGGTCCTGGTCTTGACCTCGATAAAGCAGATGTACTCACCTTCGGAGGCGATAATGTCCACTTCACCATACCTGCCCGATCTGAAATTCCTCTCCAGAATCCTAAACCCGTTCCTCTTCAGATAGTCCGCAGCTATCTGCTCTCCGGATCTTCCAAACTCAATATTATTCATTTCCGGCTCCTATGTTACCTTTCGCTGAATTTGCTGTCAAGATCGCTGACAAAGACAAGAACCTTTGCCACTATTTCATAGAGTTCTCTGGGGATCTCAGACCCGATTTCCATAAAATTCAATGTGTGGGCCAGCTCGGCATCCTCATAAAGCGGTACGTTGCTTTCTTTGGCCTTCTCTATGATTTTTTCAGCGATTTCTCCCTTCCCAAGGGCAACTATCTCGGGAGCGCCATTTTTGTCGGGAGAGTATCTCAACGCTGCGGCTTCTTTTATTTTCTTTTTTTCCATATCACTTACTCCTTCGAGAGAATTAGCTGACTGCAGGGGTCAGATCCGAAGATCGACCTTGCCGTGCTTGAGCCTGACAGCGTCTGTCAGGAGCTTTTCCTGCTGTGCAGGGGTTGCAGAGGTATCTATGATCGAGTATTTGATGTCTGTGAGTTTATAGCCGCATTCTGAAAGTGCCGAATACAGACTTTTTATATTTGCCCTGGCAAAGTCACTGACGAACTGGCTTTCGGTTCTGAGGCCAATGCTGACATTGGAGCCTTTTACGTCCAGGATCGTCTCGATCCTGCCCATGTTTTTTGTATCAAGGGATAAAAACAGTACTGAATTATGAGGATCTATCCTTTTTCTATTCTTATGTCGCTTCATGACATATAGTTCGGCAGTTGATCTGTGATCATCATATTTGATCGGTATTTGATAATAAAGCACATTATTTGAGTTTAACATATCCAGAAGCTTTACTGTGTCCTCTGCATGGCTCAGCGCAGCAGCAGCCTGTGTGGTGACAGCTTTCGTTCCGGAGGGTGATTGTATGAGCTGCTTTAATTCCATGGCAAGCTCCGACAAACGGTTCCTGATATCTGTAAAATCAAGCTCTTCGCCTGAAAGCTGCTTGTTTATATCAACATAAATCCTTTCGATGGATGCATTGATCCTTTCCAATGGATCACCGGTGAAATTTTCAATGCTCTGCTTTATTCCTGTAGCTCTGGTGCCGGAATTTTTTGCTGCGACAGATGAGATCGTGTCATTTGCGGCAGGTGTGATCGTATCGTTTGCGGTAGCAGAATCCGATTTCGCACTTGATTCGGACTGCTTAGAGGCTTCAATAACAGCACGGCCTAAAACTCGAGCAGTATCTGGCTTTATATGGGTTTCTGCTTTCATACTTTCTTTTGGTAAAGCAGAAGATTTTACTTCAGTGTCACTTGGCGAAGCTTGGTCTGATTGATGGACATCAGATATACCTGATCGATCGATTGTATCAGTGATATTGGGATCTGTAGCAGAATCAGCCTGGGTTTCCAATGGCATTGAAGATGATTTATCAAGAGTATTTACTGCCTCTGAGGCCAAAGGGATGTTGGATTCTGCAGCTACAGTGTTTGCAGCGGCTTCAGAAGCAGATTGTTCTGTCTTGTGAACTGTGCTAATAATCGTATCTGATAAGGTATCTGCAGCAGTCTGTCCTGCATTAGTGTCCGCATCGACGGCTTTATCACCGTTCCCTTCACTATTCAAAGCTTCATATAGTGACTCAAGAAGCTGCCCCAGCTTCAGATTGCCGTTTAGGAGGTTTGACATTATACCCTTGTCAGTCTGTGAAGTGCTGATATCCTTGACAGCAAGATAGACTGCCTTTTCAATATCCAATCCTTCCGGCCCCTTCATGGATTCCAAAGATTCAGAAATGTTTTCTGCCGTTGGCGCCGTGCCAAATTTCAAAAACTCTGCAGCAAGCTTCAGGTTCAGATCATCTGCCCTGACACCGGCAGCCTCAAGCATTTTCTGCAGTTTTCCCATATCGGCTGCTATGGTCTGGGACGTGTCCTTTACTGTCTCAAGGACGAATGAGTTTTCGTCTCTGGAGGTCACGAACAGTGAAATAGACTGACCGGGCTTGACATCGAGTGGCTCTTTTGTCGCAGCCTTTATTACAGTCCCGTCAGAAAGCCGAAGCACGGCTTCCTTCGGTGATATCTCAAGCACCTTGGCATTTATGACATCTCCGGGCTCAAGACGGCTCATCATATCGCCTGCTTCTGCCCTGCTATTACCTGTGATAAGCTGATTGTTGTCTATCCGCATTTCCAAATACCTCACAAACACTTTAAGCAGCGTTGATCAGACAGTGAAATTTTTAGTAAAGCTTATTCTATGTATCGGACAAATCCCGTGCTTTTTTATAGCCTCGATGTGCTTTGGGGTACCATATCCCTTATGGTCCTTGAAGCCATATACAGGATATATGCTGTCGGCCTCATCTATAAGCCTGTCCCTTGTAACCTTTGCAATGATCGATGCTGCCGCTATTGAAAGGCTGAGTGCATCGCCCTTTACAATAGCTGTCTGTGGTATATCCACTTCCTTCACTTCCACAGCATCCACAAGGATAAGATCAGGTACAGGCTTGAGCTGCTCCGCTGCTATCTTCATTGCAAGCTTTGCAGCTTTCAGGATGTTGATCTCATCTATTGTTTTTTCATCTACGATCCCGATACCGACAGATACTGCTTTCTCCATTATTATATCGTATAGCATTTCACGCTTTTTTGCGCTTAGCTTTTTAGAATCATTTACACCTTCGATGAGAAAACCCTCCGGCAATATGACACACGCAGCCACTACCGGTCCTGCCAAAGGGCCTCTGCCTGCCTCATCCATACCTGCTATCAGCCTGCAGCCCTTTTGGTATGCCTGCCTTTCATATGTGTACATGTTTTCAAGCCGCAGCATTTCCTTCTCATGTGCCAGCCTCTGTTTCTCAAGCTTCTCCGCCTGTTTCCTTTCCTTCCGGCTCATTTCCCTTTCCTGCTCCATCATTTTTCGCCTCACCTTTCATTGGCCTCTCCAATGATACATTCCCGATTTTACCTCCGCGGAACTCATCGAGTATGATCATTGATATCCTTTGCATATCTATTATGCCGCCTGGGAGTATACAGCCCCTTCTTTTTCCTGCAGCTTCGACGAGCTGGTGTCCTGTCATATCAGAGGTATTTTCCAGCTTGAAACGGTTCAGGAACTGTTGGGGATATAAGGCTGAAAGCCTCTCGGCCAAAGCGGCAGCTATCTCTGTCACATCCATGATATCATCCTTGATAGCGCCTGTGAAGGCAAGATTTAGAGCTGTTTCCTGATCGTCGAATTTTGGCCATAATATACCTGGAGTGTCAAGCATGTCGATTTCGGGATTAAGCCTGATCCATTGCTTTCCCCGGGTGACTCCCGGCTTGTCTCCTGTCATCGCTACGGCCTTGCCGGCAATCTTGTTTATGAATGTGGACTTGCCCACATTGGGGATCCCGACGACCATTGTCTTTATGGTCCTGAATTTCCTGCCCTTCTCCCTGTCCCTTTCAAACCGTTCACGCATGGCGGCTTTCAGACTGTTTTTAAGTATATTCAGCCCTTTGCCTTTTATAGAATCGGCAAAAATGACAGGAATGCCTCTTTCTTTGTACCACTCAGACCATTGTGCAGATACCCGGGGGTCTGCCAGATCTGATTTATTCAGAACGATCAGCCTTGGTTTATTGTTTACGATGGTGTCTATTTCCGGATTTTTGCTGCTGGCAGGAATTCTGGCGTCCAGCAGTTCTATTACCACATCCACCAGCTTTAGATTTTCACCGAGCAGACGTCTTGTTTTTGACATGTGACCCGGGAACCATTGAATATTCATAGTGTCATCCTCGTTTAAAATACAAAAGGGACCCATGGTCCCCTTTATATCAGTTATTATTTGGATACAAGCTTTTCCTTTACCCTTGCAGCCTTACCCACTCTGTCACGCAGATAATAGAGCTTAGCTCTTCTTATCTTTCCTTTTCTCACCACATCGATCGCGTTGATCTTAGGTGAGTGGACAGGAAGGATCCTTTCTACTCCTACACCGTAGGACAGTCTTCTGACTGTAAAAGTTTCCTTCAGACCGGAACCCTTCTTTGCGATAACAGTTCCTTCAAATATCTGGATCCTTTCTCTGCTTCCTTCCTTGACCTTAAGGTGTACCTTTACATAGTCTCCTATGCTGAGTACAGGCAGATCGGATCTGAGCTGTTCCTGCTCAAGTGCTTTGATAACGTCCATTTAAGTTTCCTCCTCTCTTGCCTGGACGTTCATAAATGCTGTATAACGCATCAGCGGACCGTCCGTATTACACACGCCAGATATTATAACACATTGCAGCTTCGTTTGTAAATGATATTTTTTTTCTGTATTGCTGCCGGCATCGATACGGTGGGACAGGATCCTTATCAGTAAGGTATTACCCTTTCCACAATATGTTCTTCGAACGATCCTTCACTATTAGAATACACCGACTTGGTAAACAGAAATTTTGGACCAATCCTTGCGTATTCCCAAACTAAATTATCAGTGCGGTTATAATCATAATCTTCTACAGCTATTTCCTTGGTGAACTCATAATGGATAACTTCAACATCTCCAAAACCAAAATCCCTGACTTCCTGACTTGCCTTATCAATGCTGATATATTTTTCCCTTAAGTGCTCCTTCAATTCATCCTCACTAAACACAAAGGAATATGTATCACTATTAAGCATACTAAGCACATATTCTAATTCGAGGGTTGCAGGACCTGTCTCCGGGCCGGTGACCAGCCCATCATCCACCTTGGCCTGGACCGCTTCGCAGTTTTTGTTTATCCAGACCTCCAGCTCTCCTTCATATCCGAACTCGTCGGGGTAATCATAATATGTACAAGTGAAGTGCTTTGTATTTTGACCGTCCACCACTTCTTCTCCGATAAGTCTGAAGGATGCACCGGCGCGCATTTCAGGAATATCGGGGTAAGAGCGTCTGGTACTGAACTCCAGTTCCTTGAACATACCCATCAGTTCCAGCCTCTGGGTCCCGGCATAGAATTTTCCGTTGTCCGCGCGATTATCAGACTCGCCATACCTTTCGCCTTCGTCATATGCATCAGTGTCATGACTCTTTATCCTGACGCAGCCTGCTGCAATAATGATCAGTACCAGTACCATAACAAGTGTCAACATTTTTCTCATAATATACACCTCTCGTTAAGGTTGGGATATGAAGACATAATATGGAAATATGCCTTTATGGGAAAATTATATAAACTTTTCATTTTGAGTGTCAACAATAGGAAAAAAATGAATCAAAAGACCTATCAAAAGAGGATGTATACCCTACATATATCTTCTTTTTTACATGCTATCATATAGTTGACAGTCAATGACAAAAACATCGTAACGAGGTGGTATAGCATTGTATGCATCCGGGACCAGAATTGGATCATTGCCGGATTGGTACCTGATCGAGCGTGAAACTGAAAAAACTATAGAAAAACTAAATAGTGCAAGAGAATTGGACTACTATATCAATAATGCTGATGAAAATATTAGAAGGCTTGCTGTTCTTCGGTTGAAAAAGCTCGGTCTGAAGGAATCCGGGGAGATGCTCAGGGAAATCATGGACGACCCTGTTGAATCCCATGCAAACAAATATCTGGCCGCATGGGCTTTGAAATCGCTGCTGGCCGGAAGTGATAACGATTTCATGCTGAACACCAGATATCTTGCCAATTTTACAGGCCATGAAAACTACGAAGAGTTGTTTCCCGTTATTCTTGAAAATGATAACCGGGATATCGGCTTCAAGTTTTCATCAAGCCCTTGCTATACGGCCTTCAATATTGATGATGAGGATTCTGTTTTAGAAAAGGACATTTTTTTCAGTTCCGACTTCGATTTCTGGCAATGGATAAGTAACGTGGTATCATCATTGAAGGCTAATGTTAAGAATTATCCGGTACGCGTTATGAAAACGCTGTATGCTGGGGCTTTGAAGCTGTTACAATGCGTGAAGACAGCCGCTGTAAAATTGTATACAAAGAAGACTGATAAAGCTCCGAAAACGCATGAAAAGGCTATCAGTAAGCGTAAGGAAAAGAAGCACGATAACAGTGCACAATTGCCATACTTATCAGAACGCACCGGCAACAGACTGGAGGCAAGACCGGACGGCAGCAGAAGCTCATACAGACGGGACCATCTTTATGATTACAACAGGCTAAGAAACGAAATATACCGCAGGCCGGGTTTCGTATACTGTGTAAAAAAGGGGGTATTCCAATTGCTCTTTTTCCTGTTCTACCCGATTCGACTTGTGCGCAGGAAGAAATTCGCTGCTTTATGTATTCTTTTATCTATATATGTATTCTTTGCATATTTTTCATATGGTCGTTCCATAACAATCAAATATGCAGGCTTTGACCTGCAGGAGGTACAATCCCGATTCCTTGAAAAGGCAGGAGCGCTGTATAGACAGGCATTAAGCGATATCAACAGGCTGACCGGCATGGATGAATGGAATGCTGTCAGAGATTCCAAGCAGGCAGCCAACGATATTCTAAGGACAAGCAATACCAATATAAAACAAGACAATGGTTCAAAGGAAATTTCAACTTTTACTGTTTTTGCAAGGGACGGACTGAACATACGTATCGCTCCGGACCCTTCATCGGATAGAATAGGCAGCAAAGCTTTACCTTACGGTACCCGCGTGACCTTTATTTCCTCAGCTCTCAATGAATCTACAGGTGTCGAGTGGTTCTATGTCGAGGCGGAGGACGGAAGGTTCGGATGGGTATCATCGAAATATTTGAAGAAAGATGAGGTAAAATGAAGGAGTATGAGCACGAATATTTTATCAAGGCGTACAGAGCTTGCCTTAATGCTGCTGAGGGATCTTAAGGCAAACTATCACAAAATCGATACAGCAGCCGCAAATGCTGCTTCCGGCAGTATAAGCTGCTACGATCAGGCTGTTGAAGAAATGAAGGACGAACTTCAACGGATCCTTGATGAATATAATAAAAATATTGAAATGATCAGAGAAATCAATGAAAAAATAACTTCTTCAGTCAACAGCTGGCATAATTTTCTGAAGGATAATAAATCAGCATCAATGCTTACATTCCCGTTCACATTCCATATACGCAGAAAAAAACTGAACAAGGAAATCGAATCGATGAACAAGCAGATATCTGAAATATCCATCAGCAACCGATTCCTTAAGGAAAAATTAACGGCTGCAAGACTCAAGCTGGAAGTAAGAGCAGTAAGTCTGGCACATGGTGAAGAAAACTATAAAGAATATGATAAACTGCTTCAAACAAAAAAGGCTTTGGAGGGAGAGTTGAAGTATCTGCTTCCGACCATACCGGGTATGTGTCCTGCGGATATTACCTCCCATGGCATAGACACCACAATTGCAGCAATCAAAAGGGGACATTCCTCATCTATTAAGGAATACCTCCTGTAAGAGGAGTGTCCCCTTAAAAGCTGTCTTCTTCAAGCAGCTTTTTATCTGACTCGGAAAGCTCAAGCTTTTTGAACAGATCAGGCCTTTTTGCTCTGGTTCGTTTCAGTGCCTGGAGCCTTCTCCACTTATTAATGTTGGCATGATGTCCTGACAACAGTATATCTGGGACCCATTTTCCATTAAACTCATAAGGCCGGGTATACTGCGGATATTCGAGTACGCCGTCCTTATGGGACTCATCTGCGTAGGATTCTTCATTTGAAAGCACACCGGGTATCGTTCTGCTGACAGCATCTATGAGGACCATTGCCGGTAGTTCCCCTCCGGTAAGGACATAGTCACCTATGGAGATCTCTTCGTCCACCAAGCTTTCAAGTACCCTCTCATCGACTCCTTCGTAATGCCCGCATAACAAAATGATATGCTCATGGGCTGCCAGCTCTTCCACAAGCTTTTGGTCCAGCGGCCTGCCCTGGGGGCTCATATATATGAAATGAGGCTTGTGATCCAGTTCACCGACGATAGCCTCATATGCTGACCAGATAGGCTGGGCAAGCATTACAAGGCCATTTCCTCCGCCGTAGGGATAATCATCGGTCTTTTTATGCTTGTCCAGGGTGTAATCTCGTATATTCCAAGCCTTTACGCTAATTATTCCATTGCTCTGTGCACGGCCGATGATGCTGCTTCCCAGGACAGCATCGAATATTTCCGGAAATATCGTTAAAATATCAAATCTCATCATCCAGCAATCCTTTCGGAACCACAACATGGATTTGTTTTTGTTCTGGCGAAATACTGCGCACGACGCTTTTTAATGCAGGTATCAGTATCTCCTTGCCTGAATCACCTTTTACGACATAAACATCATTGCTGCCTGTCTGGAGCACATCTATAAGGGTGCCAAGCTCAGAACCGTTTTCATCTATTACCTTACTGCCGATTATGTCACAGATGAAGAATGTATCCTCCGGCAGTTTTACAGCGTTTTGTCTGTCAACAAGCAGAAAATGCTCTTTATAGGCCGCCGCAGCTTCCGGAGCATCTATGCCTTCAAACTTTATGATGACTGAACCCTTGAAGTATTTGACGGATTCTATGCGGTATTCATGCATTCCATCCTTGTCGATGTATGCCCGCTCCAGCGCATCGAAACGTTTTGGATCGTCCGTAAGCGGGATCAGCTTCAATTCACCCCTGATTCCATGGGTATTCACGATTTTCCCGATCTGTAGATATTCGTACATTCAACACAGTACCTCCATGATAATGAAAGCTGCCTTTATCTTTGCAGACAATGAGAACGCAATAAAAAGGTGTTTTGGCAACACCTTTTTATTGGACTATCTCCACTACAACCCTGACATTTTCCTTTATGGCTGCAGCCTTTATTACAGTTCTGATAGCCTTGGCTATCCTTCCCTGCTTTCCTATCACCTTTCCCATGTCTTCCTTTGCGACACTGAGTTCAAGGATGATGGTTTTGTCGCTTTCCACTTCGTTTACCCTGACTTCATCAGGATAATCGACCAGTGATCTTGCGATGGTTTCGAGAAGTTCCTTCATTCTGCTTTACCTCCCGCTATAAAGCTGGATATTGCGAAGCTCATTACTGTATGACTCCTGTCTTCTTCAATAATGACTTCACTGTTTCAGTAGGCTGTGCGCCGTTCTTTATCCACTGTGCCGCCTTTTCGCCGTCGATCTTTATCTCAGAAGGATCAGTCAATGGATTGTATGTTCCGATTTCCTCTATGAACCTGCCATCGCGTGGAAACCTTGAATCTGCAACAACCACTCTGTAATACGGATTCTTTTTTGCTCCGATTCTCTTAAGTCTGATTTTTACCGCCATTCCTGTCACCTCCTCTCAGGTGCATAAAAGTTATCTAAAAAGGCATTCTAAATTTTCCAAGACCCTTGCCGCCTCTTTTTCCCATATTGCTCATCATTTTCATCATTTTCTTCATTTCCTCAAACTGCTTCAGAAGGCTGTTTACCTCCTGTATGGTGGTACCGCTGCCCGCTGCGATCCTTTTCCTGCGGCTGCCGTTTATGATGCCCGGATCGTTCCTTTCCTTTGCTGTCATGGACTTTATGATAGCTTCCACATGTCCCAGCTTTTTTTCATCCACCTCGATATTTGAGAGGGCTTTTGCATTCATCCCGGGTATCATTCCCAGCACCTGATTCAGAGGCCCCATCTTTTTGACCTGCTGCATCTGATCCAGAAAATCATCAAATGTGAATTGCTGCGTCCTGAGCTTCTTTTCCAGCTCCAAGGCCTTTTTCTCATCAAAGGCTTCCTGGGCTTTCTCTATCAGGCTGAGGACATCACCCATCCCAAGGATCCTGGATGCCATCCTGTCCGGGAAAAAGGGCTCAATGTCGCTAAGCTTCTCTCCGGTAGCTGCGAACTTTATCGGCTTTCCTGTGACAGCTTTTACGGAAAGCGCCGCGCCGCCTCTTGTATCACCGTCCAGCTTTGTGAGGATGAGTCCGTCGACACCCAGCTTCTGATTGAAGCTGTCGGCAACATTGACTGCATCCTGGCCGGTCATGGAGTCGATAACCAGGAGTATTTCCTGAGGACGTACTGCATTTTTGATGTTTTCAAGCTCGTCCATCAGCTCTTCATTTATATGGAGACGTCCCGCAGTATCGATGATCACAAGATCATGCAGCTTAGAAGCCGCATGCTCTATCGCCTTTTTAGCGATATGGATCGGGTCGGTATTTCCCTCCAATGCAAATACAGGCACATTCAACTGATTTCCCACCACCTGCAGCTGTTTAACCGCAGCAGGCCTGTACACGTCACATGCCACCAACAGAGGGCTCTTGCCCTGCTTTCTGAGAAGGTTGGCCAGCTTGCCTGAGGTAGTGGTCTTACCTGATCCCTGGAGTCCCACCATCATATATACCGTTGGGGGCTTGCTCGAAAATGTGACCTTGGCAGGGACTCTGCCCATCAGATCTATCAGTTCCTCATGGACGATCTTGATGACCTGCTGTCCCGGTGTAAGGCTCTCAAGGACATCCTGGCCTACTGCGCGCTGGGATATCTTGTTTATGAAATCCTTAACGACCTTGAAATTGACATCAGCTTCAAGAAGAGCTAGCTTTATTTCCCGCATCATTTCTTTTACATCTTTTTCAGTTACCCTGCCCTTGCCACGGAACTTATTTATCGTGTTTTGAAGCTTTCCAGACAACCCTTCAAAAATCGACATATATCAATCCTCCATAATGCTTCTCAGTTCAAGCCGTACTTTTTCGATGCTTTTGCGGTTCTGTGCGCCCAATGCCGATACATCGATGGCTTCCAGCAGTTTTATTATTTCAGAGGTCCTCTCCTTCTGCCGGTTGAATCTGGATACCAGACCCAGCTTGTTTTCCATATCGAACAGCGCAGCCTTGCCGCGTTTTATGTTGTCATAGACACCTTGCCTGCTTATATCAAGCTCCTGGGCGATCTCACCCAGTGAATAATCACCATTGTAATGCAGATCCAGTATCTCATATTGTCTTTTTGTCAGCATCTGCCCGTAAAAATCCAGCAGCATACTTATTTTATACAATTCATCCATAGCCTGATCTTTTATGTGTAAAGTGTTTTTACTTTACACTCTATTTTAAGTGATGAAGCCGACAGTGTCAAGAAAAATTTCATATAGCCTTTCTCCATAGTGTTATGCCACTGTAGCCTCTGTCAAATCCTTGCTGCAGCAATACATCATATAAATGCCAATCTTCGATTTTGTATACATCACCCGACAAGTCTTTACAGTACTCGGTAAATATATTCCTTTTGTTCACCCACAGCCGTCTGTTTTGATACGCTTCTATAAAGCTTGCAGCCGCCCTTTCAAGTATATCCATCTGCCCGGTGAGAGGCTGGAAGGTATGACCGTATTCTCTGATGACAAGTACAGGCTTGCCGTTTCTGAATACTATGGCGCTGCTTGGCAGCTTTTGCACTCTGGCGGCCTTGATGGAGGCCGACAGGATGTCCTTGTAAGGGTTTGCAGGGTCACAGCAGCATAAGGTGGTATATTCCTCCCGGTCCTGCTGTGTATCGATGTCCCGTATCAGTTCGATATCGCTGTTGCGGGCAAATTGTATAGCTGAAAGCCCGGAAATGTAAAAGCCTCTTTTTATTCCGCTGGTGAATTCATTGTTTTTCAGCCAGCTATATAATTCCGCCCAGCTATATAAACCTTTTTCATGCCTGACTACCTCTTTTGAGACTATACCGTAACGCTCCAGCAGACCGTGGATATATCTTTCCGGCGTCATGCCGGTGTTGGGGTCATGTTCTGAACACCTGTACCACCTGCCCATATTGGGATATGTGTTGTATTTTGTCCATGGTGAATTCTTTTTTTCATTATCCATGTAGTATCTGGCAACAGAAAAGGAATCATTTGCAATAATACTGCACCACACCAGCCTTTCCATTTTTGCAAGCAGATCGGCAGGTGAAAGAGCAAGCATTTTCGAAAGGTCCTTGAGAAAAACTGCACCGTTTGCATCCAGAACTTTTAAGATCCTTTCCTCCAGGTCATCCATGGTAAAGTCGTTTTCCGACGGGCTTCCGGCTATGCTGCCGTCTCTCACGTCTTCAGGCTGCTCATCATCACGATTGGGATAAAAAGCAATTTCCTTAGTATTTTTATTGAGTCTTCCTCTCCACTTCACGATCCCGGTGGCGCACAGGTAATCCAGCAGCTTATGCTCATATCCGTCTATCCTGGAAGGAAGGATGAAATCCTCCCACCAGTTGGCTGGATAGTATTGTCCATTAAGGATTTCCAGCACTTCAGGCAGCTTTTCATCGGGCGAAAGCACCTGACTCTTGATCAGATGCCTGTTCAGAATGTATGAGCAATAAACCTCCGGAGCCTTCGGTTTTATATCGCTCCTTGCCATCAGAATCGTTTTATGCTTTATCCTCTCATAGACCTTTCTGTGGCAATAGATACACTCTTCGGGATTGTTTTCTTCCTTCAGCTTTAATATCTCTCCGCCGGAGACAAGGGTTTTTATTGCTTCATTTATGAATTCAGGCTTCATATCATATTTGGCAGCCAGGTCCTTAATGGAGAACGGGCCTGAAAACATCACATAACGCCTTATCAGCCTGACAGCTGCTTCGGCAGGCTTTGGCGACAGTGTAAAGACATAGCTGTTGAGAAGATCGACTGCCTTCGCCTCCGTCTCCTCTCCTGGGAGACCAGTCCGAAGCACAATACTTTCAGGCTCTCTGCCTGATACTGCCGCATAGAGCGGAAAATCCTCGGCTGCTGTCCAGTAGACATCGTCGCTGTGGTCGATGCGTGTCCTTACTATCCTTCTTTGTCTCTCCAATTGTTCAAGAAATAGAGCGATGGTTTCGTACGGCTCTTCCATAAAGACGGATGTGGAATATGGATCAGCTTTGAGTTCTCCAAAGGAATAAAGAAAGTAATACAGCTCATCAGAATTTTTGAACCTTCTGTCACATTTATATTTATTCAGCTCTGACTGTACTTCTGCTATTGCTCTGGGGTCAAGCAGTTCGTACTCTGCATTCAAGCCGGCAGCCAGCTGTATGAAGTCCCTGTCATTGACCAGCAGTTGGTTTCTGCGTTCAGCCACCGGCAGCTCATAGGCATACTGGTATATCTGCCAGAAATTGAACAGCAATTCTGATGAGAACGGTGACGCGTTTTCAGTATATACATCCGTTACCTGTATTTTCCCCGTGCTGATATGTTCAACAATTTCATAAAGGCTTTTTATATCAAATATATCATTCAAACATTCGCGGTAGGTTTCGACGACAGTGGGATGATCAGCCTGCTTCAGGACCTGTCCTGCTCTTTCGGCGCATCTGAGCCGCTGTATCCATAAGGGGTTCCTTTTTCCGAAGCCCTGCATTTCCACCAGCAGCGAACGCGTGAGATTGTAGCGCAGGTTTATATTGAAAAGAGGATCATCCGGCAGCAGTTCGAATATTTCATCCTCCATGCTTTCCCTGTCCAAAAGGGAAAACAGGTTTGAGAGTCTGCCTGTATAGCCGAATATATGAAAGAGTATGCCGTCATTGTTATAAATATATTCTAGGCGGCAGTTCAGCAATCTTGACAGCTTTGAATTGAGCAGCACTGCCAATGGGGCATGTACCTTTCCTCCAAACGGAGTGTGCACGATAATACGCCTGTCTCCCGTCTCATCACTGAAATACTCGCAAATGATCCTGTTGGATGACGGCAAATGGCGTGTGACGGACAATTGGTCGGCGATATATGTCCTCAGGTTTTCTGCCGCAGTCCTGTCAAGTCCGCATTCCTTATCCATAAAGTCGTAAAAATCATCGGAAGCATATTCCATTTCCAGCCTGAGCAGGTATTGCCCAAGCTTCTTTCCCGTTTCATATGTCCTTAGTGTTTTATCGCCTATCCAGAAGGGTATTTTTGCTCCTGATGCATTTGAAGGGCTGACTATGACCCTGTCCTTTTCTATCCTTTCTATACGCCAGACAGAACTGCCCAGGAAAAACCTGTCACCCATCCTGCTTTCAAATACGAACTCCTCCTGAAGCTCCCCTACTTTTATACCGGTGTCATTGAGATAGACATTGTAATTGCCCTTGTCGGGTATGGTCCCGCCGCTCATTACGCACATTCTCTTCCCCAGAGGAGTGCTTCGTACCTTTCCCGTGCCCCTGTCATAGTATACCCTGGGCTTGATGGAGCCGGGAGCATCCACCGGCGACGGATCGGACAGCATGAGAAGAACGTCTTCAAACTGCCTTTCGGGAAGATCCCTGTAAGGGTATGAGCTCCGTATGACTCTGAAAATCTCAGTCCTGTCCTGCTCACCCTCGCAGGAAATAGAGGCGATATGCTGTGCCAGTATGTCAAGACAGTTTTGAGGGACTTTTATATTTTCTATTTCATATCGTTTGGTCTGATATGCGCAAAAGGATGAATCAAGAAGATCGCCTCTTGTTTTTGGTATTATGACGCCCTTGCTGACAGCATCAAGCCTGTGCCCTGACCTTCCGATCCTCTGGAGCGCCTGTGAGACCGAACCAGGGGCGCTGATCTGGACAACGAGGTCTATGCTGCCTATATCGATGCCCAGTTCAAGTGAGGAGGTTGCCACCAGACATGTTATATCTCCTTCCTTCAGCTGCCTTTCAAGCTCCTGTCTGATCTCTCTGGATACACTTCCATGATGTGTCCTGACAAAAGGCTCATCCACAAGCATATTGAGGCCTGCAGCCACCATCTCGGCGATTTTTCTGTTGTTGACGAATATCAGCGTAGACCTGTGTGCCTTTACAAGAGTCATCAGCTCGGCATATATCGCCGGCCAGATCGTGTTTTCCGGCAGCACCTTCATATCCTTGACAGGCAGGCTTACCATTAGGTCGAAGGCTCTTCTTTTATCACAGTTGACGATACTGACGCTCCTTCCGCCGCCTAAGAATCCTGCCGCCTCCTCAAGAGGATTGACTGTGGCTGTCAGACCTATCCTTTTCAGAGGTTTTCCTGCAAGTCTCTCCAGCCTTTCCATGGTGACAGAGAGATGGACTCCCCGTTTATTTGCACAGATGGAATGGATCTCATCGACAATAAGGTATTCCACAGTACGGAACAGTTTTCTGTATGAGTCTGCCGTAAGCATGATAAACAGTGACTCAGGCGTTGTGATAAGTATATCCGGGGGATCCTTCACCATCCTGGTCCTTTCCTTCTGGGGCGTATCCCCTGTCCTGACTGCGACCTTGATATCAGGCATATCGATCCCTGCTGCTTCAGCCTTTTGCTTTATGCCCTTTATCGGAAGCTCAAGATTTCTGTATATGTCATTATTCAAAGCTTTCAGCGGAGATATGTATACTATTTTTATTCCATTGTTGAGTGATGTGTTGCGCGAAGCTGACTTTTTTCCTGTATCTGCTGTAATATTTGACTGAGCCCGGGCCATCTTGTCCGTGTAGATCAGGTCAAGGCATTTCAAAAAAGCAGCGAAGGTCTTTCCTGAACCCGTAGGCGCACAAATGAGAACATTCCTTCCCGAGGCTGTTTCAGGCCAGCCTCTTCTCTGGGGCTCACTGGGTTCGCCTATGTTTTCGATGAACCAGTCCCTTACCAAAGGACTGAAACTGCTCATACATCCATTATCGCAGGCTTGCTTTGCTTCACTCATAATATCCTCTCGAGAACACAATACAGCTGTATGAATTTGATATTATCAAAACAGCTGTATTTGAAAATCTATACATAAATCATACCAAACAAGCGTTCGATTGTAAAGAATGAAAACAGTGTGCAAAAAACGCATTGTCTGGGCGCATGATACTGTTCCGGAGTCTCCAAATCTCAATAATAAACCGAAATAATCCGAGAAAATGCCCTTAAACATTGACGGCTCACAATAAAATCAATGAAATCGTGCCCAGACAATGAGGTTTTTGCACACCCACCTTGTATTGCCCAACAGTATTACCCAAGTTATCGCAGCAGAGTCATTGATCCAACGCATGAGATAAGTGATACTTATCTTAATTATGTGCACTAAGGGTGCACATCACAATATTTCCAGTATCTCTATAGTGTATTTTCCGTTGGGAGCGTTGACAGTAACAATATCGCCGGCTTTTCTGCCTTCCAGCGCCTTACCCATATCAGATTCGATACTTATTTTCATGTTTGCGGGATCTATATCAAGAGTAGTCACAAGGGTCACAATATCCTCATCACCATCTTCAACAAATCTGATCCTGGCTTTGCTGTTCACTCCAATAACGGATTTATCATCACTCTTATCTTCGACTATTACAGCTGTTGTGATCATGCTCAACAGGTACTGTATCCTGTTGTCGTTTTCTCTGTAATTGGCGCAGGCTTCTTTGTATTCTGCATTCTCTGATCTGTCGCCATGTGCGGCGGCAATTGATTTTTCTCTGGCTATTTCGGCCCTTTTAACAGTTAACCTGTAATCCAACTCTTCCTGAAGCTTCCTGATATTTTCCTGTGTCAGCCTGTTGTTCATATTATCAGACCCTTTTAAATATAATGTAATCTTTTATTACAATATAGCACAATGATACTTAAACATCCAAGCACTATGGTATAATTTAATATGATATTTCCAGTTATGGAGGTGGCTATGTCAAATATAGAATTATCTGCAGAAAATAAAAAAACTGCCATTATGGAAATCAAGCAGTTTTTTGAGCAGGAACGCGATGAGGTCCTCGGAGATCTGGCATCCGATATAATACTTGATTTTATACTGGAGAAGATAGGTCCCCACATATACAATCAGGCGGTAGCAGATACTCAAATGTATATGAGTGAAAAGGTAGAGGATTTGTATGCACTCATGAAATGACATCTCTCACAACCGGTTTTATGTCATGAGAACAGTGCTTCTACAAAATCCTTCGCGTCGAAGGGCTGCAGGTCGTCTAGCTGTTCTCCTACTCCAATAAGCTTTACAGGTACGTTCAGCTCTGACTTTATCGCGATCACGATACCGCCCTTTGCTGTACCGTCCAGCTTTGTGAGCACTATGCCCGTCACCTCGCTGACCTCGCTGAAGGTTTTGGCCTGTGTTACGGCATTCTGACCTGTAGTGGCATCCAGCACCAGCAGGTTTTCGCGTTTTGCATTTGGCATCTCCCTGTCAATGATGCGGGAAACCTTTCTCAGCTCCTCCATGAGGTTTTTCTTCGTGTGGAGCCTGCCTGCGGTATCGCATATCAAAACGTCGGCCTTTCTGGCTCTGGCTGCCTGTATCGCATCATATATAACGGCTGCGGGATCGGAACCCTCATCCTGTTTTATAAGGTCCACACCCACCCTTTTTGACCATATTTCAAGCTGGTCGATGGCAGCGGCTCTAAAAGTATCGGCAGCAGCCAGCATGACCTTCTTTCCATCATTTTTGAGCATATTTGCTATCTTGCCTATCGAAGTGGTCTTGCCGACCCCATTGACTCCTATTACCATTATTACTGCAGGTGACGGCTCTATTTCCAGCTTCTCAGTTTCTTCGCCCATTATCTCAACAAGAGCTTCCTTGATAAGCTCCTTTACTTTTGAAGGGTCTGTTATCTTCCTTTCCCTGACCATTTTTTTTGTATCCTCGATGATCCTTACCGCTGTATCGACGCCAAGATCCGCTGTGACAAGGATCTCCTCCAGCTCATCAAACAGATCGTCATCCACCTTTCCGAAGGATACCAGCACCTGGTCGATTTTTTCTGTAATACTCTTTCTTGTTTTTGATAGTCCGTCCTTTAGCTTGTCAAAGAAGCCCATCTTATCCCACCTTTTCTCCCATTTTCATAGATACTATTTTTGAAACGCCATGCTCCTGCATTGTGACTCCGTATAGGGTATCAGAGCCTTCCATGGTGCCTTTTCTGTGGGTCACCATAATAAACTGAGTTTTGCAGGAGAAATTCTTTATATATTCAATAAACCTGTATACATTTGCTTCATCCAATGCCGCCTCAATTTCGTCAAGGATGCAGAACGGTGTTGGTTTGAGCCTCAGTATCGCAAACAGCAGCGCTATTGCTGTAAAAGCACGTTCGCCGCCGGACAAAAGCAGCATGTTCTGCAGCTTTTTGCCGGGGGGCTGTGCTTCGATATCGATACCGCTTTCAAGGACATTTTCCTGATCCACAAGTATCAGCCCTGCTCTGCCCCCGTTAAACAATTCTCTGAACACTATGTTGAAATTTTCATTTATCAGCTTGAACTGCTCCAGGAATTGTTTTTTCATAATAGAGGTCATTTCGTATATTACCCGGAGCAATTTTTCCCTTGCCTGCTCCATGTCGTTTCTCTGGGTGTTCATAAATTCAAAGCGTTCCTTTGTTTTTATGTACTCCTCGATGGCAGCTACATTCACAGGCCCCAGTTCCTTTATATTGTTTTTGATCTCGTTTATTTTTCTCTGGGCAGCCGTCAGGCTTCCTATATCCTTTTTGAGTTCCGATGCGCTGGAATATGTCAGTTCATATTCGTTCCAGATCCTATCCTGCAGCGCCTCCATCTCTGTATCAAGCTTCGCCTTCTTTACCTCTGCCCTGGACAGCTCTTCCTGAAGCAGCAGTATTGTCTTGTTTGCATCGTTTATCCTGTTGACGGTTTCGTAAAGGTCCTCTTCAAGGATCTTTCTTTCCTCGGTCAGCCTATCCATTTCGAAGAGTTTTCCCGATTTTTCTTCATTTTGCTTCTTTATCCTTATATTAAGGCCTTCATTCTGCTCTTCCAGCTTACTGATCTCTTCAACGCATCTGGCTTTTTCCATATCCTTTCTGGATATACTTTTTGTGAGGGCTTCCTTTTCAGAACTCAGCCTTTCGGAATGCTCCCTGACTCCTTCGATGCTTTCCATTATGGAATTTACGGAAATCTTGAAGTCAGTAATATCTGCATGCAGCTCATCCCTGGCTGTCTGGTCTGCCTTGTGTTTTTCCTGGAATTCCGCAACAGTTTTCTTTGCCTCGCTTATATCCAGCTCAATTTGGGCAAGCTCAGCCTCATACTTCTCCAGTTCCTTATTGATATCATCCATTTGTCTTTCCAGCTGCTCTTTTTCCTGTCTGAGCATATCTATCCTGGCAGACAGCTTGTTCATATTTTCATCTATCTGTGCCAGATGACTTTCATCCCTTATTTTAACCAGTTCATTGTTTTTGATATCAGATGATATGGCTGATATTTCAGAATCGATCTGCCCGATATCATCCACCAGCACCTTTATGTCCTTTTCCAGTGCCTTTTCCGACTCCATCAGGGATTTCAGCTCGGCGTCCAGCTCTGAGATCTCCCTGCTCCTTGTCAGGATGCCTGTGCCTCTGTTTTCAAGGCTGCCGCCGGACATTGAGCCTCCGGTGCTCAGCTGATCCCCTTCCAATGTTACGATCCTGAATGAATATTTGAATTTTCGGGCCATTTTGATGCCATTATCCAAATTGTCGATGACAATGACCTTGCCCAGCAGATTTCCGACTATCCCGCTGTATTGCTGATGGGACCTAACCAATTCAGATGCAATGCCGCAAAAGCCGTCACATTGCTTTATTCTGTTCAGTGTCTGCATGTCGAAGCTTCTGCCGGCAACTGAGCTTATTGGCAGAAATGTAGCACGTCCAAGCTTGTTTTTTTTCAGGAACTCAATGGCTTTTTTTGCATCCTCCTCGTCCTGGGTCACTATGTTTTGAAGTGAACCGCCGAGGGTTATCTCTATAGCGGTCTCATATTTTTTCTCCACCTCGATCAATTGGGCCAGAGCTCCATGTATGCCCCTGCCCAACGCGGAGGAACCGCGGCAGGCCTGAAGCACCTCGCGGACACTTCGGTTGTATCCCTCAAGGTTCTGCTCCATTTCCCTGAGGGTCCTTACCCTGGAGGATTTGAACTGGATGTCGGACTTGTTTTTGCTTTGTCTGGCTCTTAATTCGCCCAGGAGCTTATCTGATTCGCTTCGCTCATCAGTCAGTTCCTGCAGTCTCAGCTTTTGCTTTTTGATCTGCTCATCTGCGTGCCTGACGCTTTCTGTCAGATCCTCCTTCTTCATCTTTTCCCTGTCGTTCTCGATGAGGTTTTGATATACCTCGCTGTCTATACTTCGGCTGCGCTTTTGTATATTTTCAATATGCGTCCTGATATTGCTTATTTGCAGCTTTTTGTCAGACTGTATGTCCATCTTGTCCATAATGCCTGACTTCATTAATTCTATATTTCTTTCATCTCCTGAGAGTGTCTGAAGAAGCTCTTCCATCTGCTTTTCATACTCTGAAAGCTTGCTGCTGAAATCTTTCAGCTGACCCTCAAGATATCTGAGTCTGCCCTGCTTTCCTTCTTCCTCTTTATCCAGCGACCTTATCTTTTCCTCCAGCTCTGCCTTCTCAGCTTCCAGCCGCTCTATGTTTTGCTGCAGGTTCGCCATTTTCTCATTGTTGAGCTTGATTTCGGATTGGCAGCGTTCAAGACCGCCCTCCATCTCATAAAACTGCTGCCTGACAGCTTCCAGCCGCTCATCCATTGCCTTGAGCTGATCGGTTTTGTCCTTGTTTGAGCTTGTTATTTCGTCAAGCTTGCTGCTTTCTGCCTCCATCTGGTCCTTTACGGTTTTGTACTGTTCCTCCAGCGTTTTCAGCTTCACACGGAACTTGTCCATACTGTCAAGATATACATTGACCTCCAGGACCTTAAGCGCCTCTCTGAGGTCGAGAAACTTCCGGGCAGTTTCCGATTGCTGCTTCAAAGGCTCCAGTTGTGTTTCCAGCTCTGTTATTATATCGTTTATTCTCTCCAGATTCTGTCTGGTCAGTTCAAGCTTCTTTTCAGCGTCCTGTTTTCTGACCTTGTATTTCATTATTCCTGATGCTTCTTCAAATATGTGTCTTCTGTCCTCAGAACGTGTGCTGAGTATTTCGTCGACTCTTCCCTGACCTATGACTGAATAGCCGTCTCTTCCTATGCCGGTATCCAGCAGAAGCTCTGTGATATCCTTAAGTCTGCATGGGGCTTTGTTTATCATATATTCGCTTTCGCCTGAACGGAAAACTCTTCTGGTGATAGTGACTTCGTCGTATGCTATTGGAAGTGAAGAATCCGAATTGTCCAATGTGATGGAAACTTCGGCAAACCCAAGGGGCTTGCGGTGTTCTGTGCCGGCAAATATGACATCCTCCATCTTTGAGCCACGGAGGGTTTTGACGCTCTGCTCTCCCAGGACCCATCTGATGGCATCGGCAATATTGCTTTTACCGCTGCCGTTTGGACCCACTACAGATGTTATCCCGCTGTTGAAATCAAGGCAGATTTTTTCGGCAAATGATTTAAACCCTTGCATATCCAGTCTCTTTAAGTACAAAACGACCCCTCCGAATGTCAGCTGTGCATATTAATTTTAACACATATTGTGACTTATTCAACAAGCATGTGAAATCTCTCAAAATCCATGACCGGTATCATTTATCGCCATGAAAGACTGCCCATGATATGGCAGTACAGGAGATGTCCCCTGAAGTCCCTTCCCCAGGCATTACCTTGATCCTCTCAAAACCATACCTGTTTTTCAGATAAGAAATATTTGACTTCTTTTGCCCGACCACATTGGAAATATTGGAAATACCCGTATGTATAATAATCTCCCTGGCCTTTTGCAATCCCTGGGACATGATGGCTTCCTCGATCCTCTTGAGTGCCAGCCTGGACTCGACCAATTGCCTGAAGGCGGGATGGAATGGTCCTGCTGCTACATCTGAATCCCCTTCACTTATGTTGTCTGTCGGCTGGAGACCTATCCTTATCACTTTGATACCACAGCGCTCATACATCTCAAGGAGCTCTGCACAGATATCCACTGCTTGATCGAGCTCCTGGGGCTTGTAA
>JAAYPO010000114.1 GCA_012519745.1 Clostridiaceae bacterium
CTGCCACTGAACTGTCCACGCCGCCGCTCATACCAAGCATTACTCTGCCTTTTGCCATGCTTCACCTATTCCGTGTCAATAACGTGATGAATATCCTCGCATCTTTTACAGCAAGTATCACATGCGTTGGTTTCATCGATAAGACCGTTTTTCTTTTGATAATCCTCTATCGCTGATCTGATGGCTTCCTCTGCGAGATTGGAGCAATGCATTTTCACCGGCGGCAGACCATCAAGCGCTTCTGCCACTGCCTTATTTGTGATCTTCAGTGCTTCCTCCACAGTCTTTCCCTTCACCAGCTCAGTGGCCATACTGCTGGTGGCAACAGCTGCGCCGCATCCAAATGTCTTGAATTTTGCATCAACGATGATATTGTCCTCTATTTTGAGATACATCTTCATTATATCTCCGCACTTCGGATTGCCGACTTGACCTACACCATCTGCGTCACTTATTTCTCCTACATTTCTTGGATTTGAAAAATGATCCATTACTTTTTCGCTATACATATCCATACCCTCTCTCTAAAGTACATTTAATCTGTACAAATAATCGCTGTGTTTTATATGATCCAGGCAGCTCAGGCTTTCGTGACGTATCAGTCAGCCGGTCATTTTTTACACATCGCCTCATAAAGCGGTGACATTTCTCTAAGTCTTTTGACTATTGCCGGCAGTACCTCCATCAGGCGGTCCACATCAGCATCCGTGTTTTCTTCCCCAAAGGTCAGCCTTAATGAGCCGTGAGCTATTTCATGGGGCAGTCCTATGGCCAGCAGCACATGGGATGGATCCAGTGACCCAGATGTACATGCCGATCCGCTGGATGCCGCTATTCCCTTCAGATCAAGCATCAGAAGGAGGGATTCTCCTTCTATGAATTCAAAGGAAAAATTCACGTTGCCGGGCAGTCTTTTTTCCCTGTGTCCGTTTAGCCTGATAAAGGGGATCTTCTCCTCTATCTCCTTGATCGTTCTGTCCCTTAAGGCCAATAGCTTTTTATTATACTGGTCCATGTTTTCAACAGCGATCTCCAGGGCTGTGGCAAAGCCCACTATGGCAGGCACATTCTCTGTGCTGGCTCTCCTGCCTCTTTCCTGGGCTCCTCCATGGATAAATGAGGTCAGCTTGACACCCTTTTTTACATATAGCGCGCCTATTCCCTTGGGACCATAAAATTTGTGTGATGACATCGAAAGCAGATCGATGTTCATTTCAGAAACATTTATATGGACATTCCCCATAGCTTGTACAGCATCTGTATGGAAATAAACACCCGCCTCTTTTGCGACCTTTCCTATCTCAGCTATCGGCTGGATCGTACCTATCTCATTGTTTGCAAACATTATCGTGATCAGTATGGTATCAGGCCTTATTGCAGCCCTTACCTGCTCAGCTGTGATCAGACCGTCGGCGTCCACAGGCAGATATGTGACCTCAAAGCCATCGCTTTCAAGGTACTGGCAGGTATGGAGCACTGCATGATGCTCTATAGACGTTGTAATAATGTGCTTGCCCCTTTTCCTGTTGGCATATGCCACACCCTTTATTGCCCAGTTGTCGGCCTCGGTACCGGAACCGGTGAAAAATATCTCCCTCGGTTCAGCTCCTATGGCCTTTGACACCTTCTCTCTCGACTCTTCAATTGCCTTCTTGCTGTCTCTGCCGATGGAGTATATGGATGAAGGATTGCCAAATTTTTCATTGAAATATGGCAGCATCGCTTCAATTACTTCATTTCTTACCGGCGTAGTTGCCGCATGATCCATATAAATGTTCCTGTCACTCATACTATTTGCTCCTTCATGTAATAAATTGTCTGCCTTTAGTAGACTCTGTCAATTTAATATTATTCTTCAAATATCCATTCATTATCAGTCCTGCCGCAACACATCGGTGGTGACATCCTCTACCTGAGAGTTAAGAGCTTCATTTGAGCTGTTATAATCATCAACCAATTCCTGAAGTGTAATATTGTCTATAACATTATTGATGCCATCCCTGATCTTCTCCCATACGTTTCTTGTCACACAGCAGTCCGAATTGCTGCAGTGATGAGTTTCACAATTTTCAGAAACGCAATCTGTGGGCGACATTGAACCCTCCAAAGTACGAAGTATATCTCCAACAGTAATTTTTTCAGGGCTTCTGCCAAGTGAGTATCCTCCCTGAGATCCTCGTACGCTCCTGACCAGCTTTGCTTTTTTCAGCGCCGCGAAAAGCTGTTCCAGGTAGTTCTCGGACAGCTCCTGCCGTTCAGCAATGCTTTTAAGCGCTATTTGTCCCTCATTGCAGTGAACAGCCAGGTCAAGCATTGCTTTCAAGCCATATCTGCCTTTTGTCGAAAGCTTCATTATACCTTGCCCTCCACATTCTTTTTTACTAAAAATCAATTCCTAGTAATTTACTTGGTTTTCATTTCAAGATTAACACTATGTTTTGCATTTGTCAACAAAAATATAAAAAAAACCCCGCCTAAAGGTGGGTTCAACTTAGGGATTTAATAAAAACTTAAGTGAACAGCTTCAAGCGGGGCAAAAAGAGACCAGTCACAATCTGGCATGAATGCTTGATTGTGACTGGTCTTTTATTAAAGATATTTTTTTGAATTAGTGATTGATATTAATCTATATCAAACCTAAATACTTCTCAAAGAATAACATTAGTTTCTCGATAATTCCTTGCTTTTTCGCAGCTCTGCCTCCGCCATAGCGGGATACAGGTGGCATGATTTTA
>JAAYPO010000006.1 GCA_012519745.1 Clostridiaceae bacterium
AAAGCAAAAAGAGAGAAGCTCTTCTTGAAGCAAAGGAAGAGGTTCACAGAAGCAGAATCGAACTTGACAGGGAAATCAAAGAAAGAAGAAGTGAAATCCAAAGACAGGAAAGAAGACTTGTTCAGAAAGAGGAGACTCTTGACAAGAAGGTCGAAGCACTGGAGCAGAAGGACGAATCTCTGAACAGGAAGATCAAGGAAGCACAGGCGACACAGGAAAAGGTATCGGAACTTCACAAGAGACAGATAGAAGAGCTGGAGAGAATTTCCGGACTGTCCATAGATGACGCCAAGCAGTACCTCATCAGGAATGTTGAGGATGAAGTAAAGCATGAGCTGGCAATACTTGTAAAGGATCTTGAAGCCAAAGCCAAGGAAGAAGCAGACAGAAAGGCAAGGGACATCGTCGCCACAGCAATACAGAAATGTGCCGCCGATCATGTATCGGAAACCACAGTCTCAGTGGTTCCGCTGCCCAATGATGAAATGAAAGGCCGTATAATAGGCCGTGAGGGCAGGAACATCAGGACACTTGAAACTCTTACCGGGATCGACCTCATAATAGATGATACTCCTGAAGCAGTTATTCTTTCAGGATTTGACCCGATAAGAAGAGAAGTGGCTCGGATAACATTGGAAAAGCTCATTCTCGATGGCAGGATACATCCTGCAAGAATAGAGGAAATGGTCGAAAAGGCTAAGAAAGAGGTCGAGAACACCATCCGTCAGGAAGGTGACAGAGCTACATTTGAGACCGGAGTACACGGATTGCATCCTGAAGTCATCAAGCTCCTTGGTAAGCTGAGATTCAGGACAAGTTACGGGCAGAATGTACTAAATCACTCCATAGAGGTATCGACACTGGCTGGGCTGATGGCAGCCGAGCTGGGCGCAGATGTGGTACTAGCAAAGAGGGCAGGGCTTCTGCATGACATAGGAAAGGCTGTAGACCATGAAATGGAAGGGTCCCATGTCACCATAGGAGCTGATCTTGCCAAGAAGTACAGAGAAGGGACCGATGTCGTCAACGCAATAATGTCACATCATGGTGATATCGAGCCTACATCGCTGGTTGCAGTGCTTGTGCAGGCAGCAGATTCAATATCCGCGGCAAGGCCCGGAGCCAGAAGAGAAACGCTGGAATCTTATATAAAGAGGATCGAGAAGCTTGAGGAGATAGCAAATTCCTTCCCAGGCGTTGAAAAATGCTATGCGATACAGGCAGGAAGAGAAATCAGGATCATCGTAAAGCCTGATGACGTGTCAGATGATGAAATGGTATTGAAAGCAAGGGAGATCGTTAAAAAGATAGAAAGCGAGCTTGAATATCCGGGACAGATCAAAGTAAATGTCATTCGTGAAACAAGGGCTATTGAATATGCAAAATGAGAAAAAGGTTATAATAAAAGGCGTGCTGTGCACGCTTTTTATATTTTTCGGATATATTTTGTGCATTGTTTTATGTTATAGTAATTAAAAGGCTGCAAATCAACTATACGGAGGTTCATATCTTGAAGGTTTTATTCATAGGAGACATAGTGGGAAGTCCTGGAAGAAAGGCAGTAAAGCAATGTATTGGTGAGGTGCACAAGGAATACTCCTTTGACTATTGTATCGCCAATGGAGAAAACGCTGCAGGAGGCTCAGGGATCACCTGTGTGATAGCAAAGGAGCTCTATGGGTACGGGATAAACTGCATAACGATGGGAAACCACACCTGGTCAAAGAAGGAAATCACCAATTTCATAGACGATGATACGAAGATCATACGTCCGGCCAATTATCCGTCGGAGCTGCCGGGCAGGGGCTCGGTCATAATAGACGGCAGGCTGGGAGTCATCAATCTTTTGGGCAGAGTATATATGGAGCCTTTAGACTGTCCCTTCAGGACCCTTGACAGAGAGCTTGAAAATATAAAGAAGCATGTAAAGGCTGTGATAATAGACATGCATGCAGAAGCGACCTCCGAAAAATGTGCTCTGGCCTGGTACGCTGACGGTAGAGTCAGCGCTGTTCTCGGTACACACACCCATGTACAGACAGCTGATGAAAGGATATTGCCCTTTGGGACGGCATTTTTGTCCGATGTTGGCATGACAGGGCCCCACGAAGGGATCATAGGCGTCGACAGAGACATCATACTGGAGAAATTCCGATATTCAATGCCTGTCAGATTCGAAGTCGCAAAAGGTAAAGTCCAGTTTAATGCGGTTATGCTTGAAATAGATGAAATCACAGGGCAAGCTGTGGATATATCCCGGATATCGAAAGTGTTTAACTTACAACAAAAGTAATAAATGGGACAAAAATTGCATCTATTTTTTCTATTATTAATATATATTTCTAAATATTAACCTAATAAAGAGGAATTTGGGTTTTAATGTAGAATTTTCTTATCATATAATATTGAATGCAATAGGGGGTTATTATTATGGATGTTTTAAAGATCTCAGCAAAATCGAACCCAAATTCCATAGCAGGGGCACTGGCAGGTGTTATACGAGAAAGAGGCGTGGCGGAAATGCAGGCTATAGGTGCCGGAGCATTAAACCAGGCGGTGAAGGCTGTAGCGATAGCCCGTGGGTTCGTGGCGCCGGCTGGTATAGAACTGATTTGTATCCCGGCATTTACTGATATCGTAATCGACGGTGAGGAAAGGACCGCTATCAAGTTGATAGTTGAGCCCAGAAAGTGATTGGAATGATAAGATAGTACATACTTTCAAAAAAGTGCTGCTGATAATGGATCGGCAGCATTTTTTGTACTATGCACCTGTATCCCCAAAACAAAGATATGTCTCAATGTTACGTTATTGAGTATGAGCAATGGATATGATAATATTGATATGTGAACTGCGGGAGGGACTGTCTGTTGAAAACCTTTGAGAGAATAGGGAAGGGTGCGCTTCTGGTAACGGAAGGCACGTTGAAATATATTCAATTTGAATGCCTCAATGAATACAGCGATATACTGACTCATTGTATGAGTACAAGAGCAGGCGGTGTGAGTAACGGCGAATGCAGTACGCTGAATCTGGGCTTTAGCAGAGGGGATATCAGAAGTAATGTGATCAGCAATTATAATCTGATTTGCCAAGCTGCCGGCCTGGAGCCTGACAGTCTGGTACTGACCAACCAGATCCATGGTAACGGGGTCTGCCTTGTAGATGAAAACGATAGGGGCAAGGGATTTAACAGGACAAGTGATATAATTGGCATCGACGGGTTGTACACGATGACGCCGGGTGTCACTCTGACCACCTTTCATGCGGATTGTGTGCCGGTATTTATTTTTGAACCCGGCATAAAGGCTGCAGCACTGGTCCATTCCGGCTGGAGAGGAACTCTTTCAGATATCGCAGGCGGTATGGCAGATAGATTAGCCGGGCTGCCGGGTTATGAGGCCGGCAGATCCATTGCAGTGCTGGGACCTTCCATTGGTCATTGCTGCTTCGAGGTGGATGAAGATGTATATTGCCTCTTCAGAGAAAAATACGACAATGACAGGTACTACAAAAAAACCTTGGATAATAAATGGAAAGTGGACATTAAGGCAATAATCATAAAACAGCTGACAGATAAAGGGTTTGAAAAAAGAAACATACATGATTGCGGCATATGTACAAAATGCAGAAAGGACCTGTTCTTCTCCTACAGGGGGGATAATGGCAGGACCGGCAGCATGGCAGCATTTATGCAGATAAAACCTCAAGGAGCATCCGATGAAAAAAGGATATAGGATAATTATATATATATTGTCATGCCTGCTGCTGACATCCTGTCAGACTGGTTATGAACTTGAACATTTGCAGCAGCTCCACAAGAAGTATGATACGGCAGTGGAACGCAGCAAATTTATTAACGACTTTGATGTACTCGACAGCGGTCCCGTAAAGGGAGGAACGCTAAAGCTTTTTACCACAGAGCCTGATACATTGAATCCCATACTTACTAAAAACACTTACACTGCTGATGTAGTGAGCTTTATATATGAAGGTCTCACCAGGCTCGACAAGGACCAGAAAGCTGTTCCTGTGCTCTCTGATGCATGGACGGTATCGGATGACGGACTGATCTGGGATTTTCATATCAGAGAGGGTGTCAAATGGCATGACGGAGAACCCTTCACAGCCTATGATGCCGAATTCACTATACAGACCATCATGATACCATCGGTTAACTCGGTTTACAGACCATTGCTGCTTGATGTTTCCTCCTGTATGGCCGTAGACTCTTCAAATCTGAAGATAGCCCTTAAAAAGCCCAATTCATTCCTGCCTGAAATGATGAATTTTCCCATCATACCAAAGCACAAATTTGTAAGCATGGACGTACTGACCGCGGCTGAGAAGATCGATCCTGTCGGCACCGGACCTTACAGGTTTGATATGTATTCCCCCGGTGAAAAAATAGCATTGTCTCTTAATAATGACTGGTGGTATATGAATCAAAATGCCGACCTGACTGCGGAAGGGATGTATCTTGAAGCCATACATGCCACAATACTCAAGAGTGCAGATGATGCGATGGAAGCATTTCAGGCGGGAGATGTGGATGTGACGGGGATCCCGGTCAATGAGTTCCACAAATACAAGGGCAGAACTGATCTGACTATCAAAAAGTATACATCCAGGAACTATGAGTTTATTGCATTCAACCTGAAGGAGCCGGTATTTACGGATGTATATGCCAGGAAGGCGGTTTCCATGGCGATAGACAGGGAGAAGATAATAAGAGATCTGCTGCCCGGAGAGGCTGAAGCAGCAGATCTGCCGGTCCTGCCGGGGAGCTGGATCTCCGATCTCGACGGAATATCGGCACAAAGCATTGAAGATGACGATCCGGCAGCAAACAAGCAAAACGAAAAGGATGAAGAAGAGGATGAGCTGTCAGATGCAAAGACACCTGAGGAAGTCCTCACTGCCGGAGGCTGGAAAGCTAACAAGCAGGGATATTATAAAGTAATAAAGGGAGTCAGAAGGTATCTGAGTGTAGAGATGCTGGTCAACTCCAACAACGCTTTGCGGGTCAGGGCTGCCCAAATGGCATGTGAACAGCTTGAAGAGGCGGGGATACCGGCAAAACTTGTGCAGCTTGAATGGGACGATCTTTTGAAAAGGGTGGATACCGGCAAGTTCAATATGGTGTTCATGGGGTGCAGAATACCTCAGATACCGGACATCTCCTTCATGTATTCAGCGGGCTATCTGCCCGATGGTTATACAGCAAATGCCAGGAGCGCATATAACGTGGCCGGTTACGCCAATGCGCAGGTGGATGCTTATATTACGGCACTGTTCGCCGAGAATGACCCGGAAAAGAAAAAGGCCATATATAAAGGGATGATGGAGCAGATCCAAGAGGATCGACCTTACATCGGAATGTATTTTTTAAGGGATTCGATGATTTACAGCAAGGAGATAAAGGGGCAGATAGCCCCCGATACCTGGAACAGGTTCAATGACATGACCCAGTGGTACAAGCCCATACCCAAATAGACAAGCCTGCTCCGGCCTTATGGGGGAAGGAGTGTCACCTAACTAATATCAATGGAGGTTAAATATGCTCTGGATAATAATACCGATAATCGTGGTAGCAATAGATCAGCTGACAAAGTATATCGTAGTCAAAAATATCGAAGTTTCTCAAATGATACCGGTCATCGATGATTTTTTCTACCTGACCCTGCATAAAAACACGGGAGGAGCCTGGGGGATACTTCAGAACAGCAGATTGCTGTTTCTTATACTGATACCTGTGGTTTCTGTATTTCTGGTCTATTACATAGTGAAAAACAACAACCGCTTCTTAAGGTTCACTCTTGCACTGATACTTGGAGGAGCAATAGGAAACTATATAGACAGGGTAGCTGAAGGAGCAGTGACGGATTTTCTGCTGTTTTATATCGGCTCATATCCGTTCCCCATATTCAATGCCGCTGATATCGCAGTGACCTGCGGGACTATACTGCTGGCCGTTTATGTGCTTTTTATTTATAAAGAACCCCAAAAAGCAAAGCAGGATGAAAAAAATGAGGAATGAAATATTCAATGTAACTGCCAAGGATGCTGAAAAACGCCTGGATGTGTGGCTGACATCAGTGCTGGAGGACTTCTCAAGATCATATGTCGACAAGCTGATACAGGATGGAAATGCTGCGGTGAATGGAAAGAAGGTCAAATCCGGCTACAAGCTCAAAGCAGGTGACATTATCGAGGTAAATGTTCCCGAACCAAAGCTTCTGGAGGTCAGGGCAGAAGAGATCGAACTGGATGTGATCCATGAGGATGAAGATATCATAGTGATAAACAAACCCAGGGGAATGGTGGTACATCCGGCTGCAGGCAATTATTCAGGAACACTTGTCAATGCCTTGCTGCGCCGCTGCGGCGAATCATTATCCGATATAAACGGAGTGATACGGCCGGGCATTGTCCATAGGATAGACAAGGATACATCGGGTGTGCTTGTTATAGCAAAAAACAACAGAGCGCATACAGTCCTCTCAGACATGCTGAAGAGGCATGATATAAAAAGAGTCTATACAGCTGTGGCTGAAGGAATTATCTCTGAGGATGGGGGAACTGTCGACGCTCCAATAGGCAGACATCCTGTTGACAGAAAGAAAATGGCCGTCAATTTGAAAAACGGAAGAAGAGCAGTAACTCATTTTAAGGTCCTGGAGCGCTTTAAAGACACGACTCTGCTGGAGCTGAGGCTTGAAACGGGCAGGACACACCAGATCAGAGTACATATGTCATATATCGGCCACCCATTGGTGGGTGACAGTGTATACGGAAGAAAAAAGCAGGCATACGGCTTTGAGGGACAGGCGTTACATGCGGGGACGCTGGGGTTTGTACATCCCGTAACCTGTGAATATGCCGAGTATACGGCCAAGCCCCCCGAAGTATTCACTGCTCTTGTGGAAAGACTTAGGAAAACTGGCGGGAATCCTCCGCATTTCAATGGGGAGATGAAAGACAGGTTTCTGTAAGAAACTTTACCGCTTTACATGATGTTATTGTCATCTCATAAACGCTATCACTATATGCTGATAATTCAATGACAACAATCAATAGCAAGAGCCAGTCAGATGTGATATACTATGTGCATGGATAA
>JAAYPO010000007.1 GCA_012519745.1 Clostridiaceae bacterium
AGATCAGCAGGATGGTCTGAAACCATCAAATCCGCTGTTGTCAAGGCCTCCAACAAATATTTTTATAGGTTCTCAACAGTATAAAAACAGCCTCCGGGGCAATAATGATACTATACGATTCACCCGGAGGTTTTTATATGCTGATCAACAAAGTGGAAATATGCGGAGTCAATACTTCCAAACTGCCGGTTTTATCAAACGAGCAAAAGAAGGTACTTTTTGAAAGGATGCACAATGGAGACTCATCTGCCAGGGAGGAGTTCATCAACGGAAATCTAAGGCTCGTTCTCAGTGTCATCCAGAGGTTCAACAACAGGGGTGAGTATGTGGATGACCTTTTTCAGGTCGGCTGTATCGGGCTGATAAAGGCTATAGACAATTTTGACGTCACACAAAACGTTAAGTTTTCCACCTATGCAGTGCCCATGATCATTGGAGAGATCAGAAGATATCTCAGGGACAATAATTCCATAAGGGTGAGCAGATCACTGAGGGACATAGCATACAAGGCGCTGCAGGCGAAGGAGAGATTGACCAGCAGAAATTCAAAGGAGCCTACCATCTCCGAGATAGCAGAGGAGCTCCAATTGCCCAAGGAGGATGTGGTTTTTGCCCTGGATGCTATCCAGGACCCAATATCTCTTTTCGAATCCGTATACCATGATGGCGGAGATGCAATTTATGTGATGGATCAGGTAAAGGACGAAAAAAATATTGATGAAAACTGGCTTGAGGGTATTTCCCTCAAGGAAGCGATGCGAAAGCTGAATGACAGGGAGAAGCTCATTTTGAACCTCAGATTTTTCGAGGGAAGGACACAGATGGAGGTGGCCGACGAGATAGGGATTTCCCAGGCACAGGTATCAAGACTTGAGAAAACGGCCCTCCTGCATATGAAAAAGCATATTTGAGGACACCGAAAGGTGTTTTTTTGTTATATATTGCATCGCCTGCCGTCATATATTTAAACAGGAGCAAATACATCCTTAATACATAATAAGCCAAGATAACACTACTTACCACTATGCAAAAGGGCTTCGAAGCATGAAGCTTAATCTCCATAAACGGTGCTGCCGGTCTGATTACATGGAGCATGATCAGTACTGCAGTGCATGATCAATAGCATAGTATTATTATGTATGTGAGATGATTGGCGGGGGTAAAATGAATCGTTCGTCCGACTTCAGACAAAAGGAAGTCATCAATGTGTCCGACGGCAGGCGGCTGGGCTTCGTATCGGACGTGGAGATCAACCTGGAGCAGGGAAAGGTCGAAGCCATCATACTGCCCGGCGTAGCCAGGCTTTTTGGCCTTTTGGGCAAGGACAATGAATTTGTCATACCATGGGAGAAGATAGTCAAGATCGGTGAGGATATTATCCTTGTAGACCTTGACGAACGATTTATAAGACGATATTTTGACTGAAGATGGACTGTATGTCAGGGCGGAGAAAGAATAATCCTAAAGGATTTGACGGAATTGCCCGATACAGTATGAGGTAAGAAAAAATCGCCTATTCAGTGATTTTTCTTTGAACGATGCTTTATTGGAACAGTACAAAGGAGAAAACTATGCGGTGCCATGCCGTAAGGGAGGTTAAAAAATGAAATGTCCATATTGTGGGTATATGGAAGATAAGGTGATCGACTCAAGGCCTACAGAGGAAAACACCTCGATCAGAAGGCGCAGAGAATGTGCAAAATGCCTTAAGAGGTTTACCACCTATGAAAAGGTGGAAAGTGTTCCTCTGATGGTGGTCAAAAAAGACAAGACACGTCAGATATTCGATCGTCAAAAGCTTCTCAACGGACTCCTTCGAGCCTGTGAAAAGAGACCTGTATCCATTGAAGAGCTTGAGTCGCTGGTGGACAGTATCGAGTTACAGATACTGAATTCTCTGAAAAGAGAGATTACGACCCAGGAAATCGGGGAAATGGTCATGGCCAAGCTCAAGGACCTGGATGAGGTGGCATATGTCAGATTTGCATCGGTGTACAGGCAGTTCAGGGATATCAATACCTTTATGGAAGAGCTGCGAAAGCTCCTGAATGAAAAATAGATCATAACAGCAGACACTGAAGCTGTACAAGCGCCCTTGAAAAATCCATTCCGGGGCGCTTTTTGCACGCTGTTTTGACTTGAAATACAAAGAAAGGGATGAGGGCATATTTCCCGACTTGCAGAAATGTACAGATACAGTGTCTCATAACAATTGTTCAAAATTTGGGTATGTACAAATCAAGGCAATTATAGTAGTATTGTGGTGGAAAATAATGTATTATATAGCAACATATACAATGCAAAGGTAAACTGTATGTATTCAAAAATCAAAAGCTGTGGTCTTATGGGTATAGATGGGTATATTGTGGAGGTGGAAACCGATATCAGCAGCGGGATACCCGCATTTGATATCGTCGGGCTGGGAGATACGGCCATCCGTGAGGCGCGGGAGCGGGTTCGCTCTGCCATAAAAAACAGCGGGTTTGAATTTCCCATCCGCAGGATCACCATGAATCTGGCACCTGCCAACCTCAAAAAGGAGGGATCCTCCTTCGACCTTGCCATTTCACTTGGCATCCTTGCGTCAACAGGCATAATTGAACATAGTTCACTGCAAAGATCCATGTTTATAGGAGAACTCGCACTAAACGGCTGTGTCAAGCCTGTGAAGGGTGTTTTGCCAATGGCTGTATGTGCGGTGCAAAACGGGATCAGATATCTGTTCCTGCCTGAGGCAAATGCCAGAGAAGCATCAGTGGTCAGGGAGCTGCACATAGTTCCCGTCAAAGAACTCAAGGAAACTGTGAGCATATTGAGCGGTGAGTCTGAGATAGTGCCTTTCGTCGATACAGCCTTTGATGACGAAGATACGGATGGCGGCTATACAGAGGACTTTGCTGATGTAAAGGGGCAGGAGAATGTAAAGAGGGCACTGGAGGTGGCTGCATCGGGAGGTCACAACTGTCTTATGCTGGGCTCTCCCGGATGCGGGAAAACAATGCTGGCCAGAAGGCTGCCCACCATACTCCCGTCCATGACCTTTGAGGAAGCGCTGGAGGTGACAAAGATACACAGTATAGCAGGTATACTGCCGCCGGGCCTGCCTCTTGTGAAGGCCAGACCCTTCAGGAGTCCGCACCATACCATCTCAGATACCGGTCTTGTGGGTGGCGGTTCCATTCCCAGACCCGGTGAGATCAGCCTGGCTCATTACGGCGTACTTTTTCTGGATGAACTGCCTGAATTCAGCAAAAAGTCACTTGAATCGCTGAGGCAGCCTCTGGAAGACGGTGTAATAACAATCACAAGAGTCAACGCGACACTGACATACCCCGCAAGAACAACGCTGATATGTGCCGCCAACCCGTGCAGATGCGGCAAATTCCTGGATCCTTCAGGTCAATGCACCTGTACTCCCGGTCAGATACAGCAGTACATTGGAAAAATGTCAGGACCCCTATTGGACAGGATGGATATCCATATAGAAGTATCACCGGTAAAATATAAGGATCTGGACAGCAATGGTCCCGTAGAGTCATCCGCCGTCATAAGGGAAAGGGTAGAGGGAGCCAGACGCGTGCAGCTTGAGAGATATAAGGGAATGTCCATATATTCCAATTCACAGCTGCAGCCGGCAATGTTCGCTAAGTTTTGCAGGCTGGACAGCAAATGCAGAGATATCATGAAAAATGTGTTCGACAGGCTGGGTATGAGTGCCAGAGCCCATGGAAGGATACTGAAGGTGGCAAGGACCATAGCAGATATGGACAGAAGTGAGGAAATCAAGCCGGTCCATCTGACAGAGGCAATACAATACAGGAGTCTGGACAGAAAAATATGGAATATATAGGGAAAGTATCTTCTCCAGGGTGGTGATCGTATTAATAGTGAATTGAAATATTGGGTATGGCTAAGTATGCTGGAGGGCATTTCACCAAGGAGAAAATGCATTTTGCTTGACTGCTTCAGAGATCCGGTATATATATGGGAAGCCGGAGAAGCAGAACTGAAGGCATCGGGTCTGTGTACTCCAAAAGTTATACGGAGCCTGATGGACAAAGATGTAAGAGAATCCATAACTGCTGCAATGGATAAAATCAACAAGTGTGATGCTGATGTTATCACGCTGTATGACAGCTGCTATCCTTCTGCACTGAAGCATACAGCGGACCCGCCTATTGTCCTCTACTGCAGGGGCAAGCTGGAGCGTGACGAGGTGTGTGTTGCTGTAGTTGGTTCAAGAAGAGCGACATGGTATGGCCTGGACATGGCAAAACGTTTATCACGGGAGCTGGCGGTGCGCGGCATAACTATAGTAAGCGGTCTGGCCCGGGGTGTTGATTCACAGGCGCATAAGGGAGCGCTGGAGGGGGGCGGCAGGACGATAGCCGTACTTGGCTGTGGTGTGGACAGGGCATATCCCCCTGAAAACCGGGAACTTATGAATAAAGTGATGGAAAATGGTGCAGTAATATCGGAATATTTGCCCGGAACAGAACCCGTACCCTACAATTTTCCGGCTAGGAACAGGATAATCAGCGGTCTTTCAAGAGGAGTGGCAGTAGTTGAGGCAAGCGAAAGGAGCGGTTCGCTTATAACCGCGGATTTTGCTCTTGAACAGGGCAGAGATGTCTACGCGGTGCCCGGAAACATCAATTCGGCGTACAGCACCGGTACCAACAGGCTTATTCGGGAGGGAGCCAAAATAGTCACAGGGGTGGGAGACATAATCGAGGAGCTGAATCTGGAGATGACTTCGGAGAATTTGAATTATTCGGCGAAAAAGTCCGCAGGCTTTAATCTATCCGGGGATGAAAAATCCATCGCACAGAGACTGATGTCAGGTCCTGTCCATATCGACTCTATAGCAAGGGATTGTGGACTCAGTATAGCTGCTGTTTCCTCCGTTCTTGTGATGCTTGAATTAAGCGGATTTGTCGAACAACTACCGGGAAAATTCTACAAACTGACAGAATAAATGAAAAACATATAGTAGATTTTACTTTAAAATGTGGTAATATATGATTTGTACTTATTTTTATTATACAATCCTATCCCCAAGGAGGAAATGATGGCAAACAACCTTGTTATAGTAGAGTCGCCTGCAAAGGCGAATACAATAGGGAAATTTCTGGGCAAAGACTTCAAGATCGTAGCTTCGGTGGGCCATGTGAGAGATCTGCCAAAGAGCCAGATCGGTGTGGACATCGAAAACGGTTTTAAGCCTAAATACATTACCATAAGGGGCAAGGGAGACGTTATCAGCAAGCTTAAGAAGGAAGCAAAGTCTGCCGGAAAGGTTTACCTTGCCACTGACCCTGATCGTGAGGGAGAGGCCATTTCATGGCATTTGGCAAATCTCCTGAATATCGATGAGAAGGAAAAATGCAGGATATCGTTCAATGAAATCACAAAAAATGCGGTCAAAAGTGCCATAAGGACACCCAGAAGGTTAGATATGGACCTTGTTGATGCACAACAGGCAAGAAGGATAATGGACAGGATCGTTGGTTACAAGATCAGTCCCCTGCTCTGGAAAAAGGTCAGAAAGGGCCTTAGCGCCGGTCGTGTCCAATCAGTGGCAGCAAGGATCATCTGCGACAGAGAGGAAGAGATAGAGGCCTTTGTACAGGAGGAATACTGGTCTATAACCGCCAGGCTCCACAAGAAAAAGTCCGGTCCGTCCTTCGATGCAAAGTTTTTTGGAAGACCGGATGAAAAGATCGAGCTGAAGAACAGGGAACAAGTGGATGAGATACTAAAACAGCTAGAGGGCAAGGAATATATCGTCAGCAAGGTGAAAATCGGAGAGAAGAAAAAAACGCCGCCGCCGCCCTTCACTACCAGCACAATGCAGCAGGAGGCGTCAAGAAAGCTCGGCTTCCCGACCAAAAAGACCATGATGATAGCTCAGCAGCTATACGAGGGTATTGCAGTAAAAGGTCACGGCACGGCAGGTCTGGTGACATATATCCGTACCGATTCGGTCAGGGTCTCAGCTGAAGCACAGCAGGAAGCCAAAAGCTATATAGGAGAAAAATTCGGAGCAAAATATCTTCCTGAGGAAACAAGGAATTATAAAAACAGATCAGCCTCCCAGGATGCCCATGAGGCTATCAGACCCACGTACGTGGATATGGAGCCTGATACGATAAAGGAATCCCTGACCAATGACCAATACAAGCTGTACAAGCTGATTTGGTCCAGGTTTTTGTCCAGTCAGATGTCTTCGGCGATATACGATACCGTCGCTGCAGAAATAATGGCAGGTGAGCTTTTGTTCAAGGCCAATGGATCCAAGCTCAGATTCAAAGGCTATGTAGCTGTATATACAGAGGGCAGGGACGAAGAAACAGAGGATGGAGACATCTCGGTACCGGAATTGATACAAAATGAACTGCTGCAGCTGAAAAAGCTGGAGGAAAAGCAGCATTTTACACAGCCGCCGCTGAGATATACAGAGGCGACCCTGGTCAAAGCGCTGGAGGAGAAGGGAATAGGAAGACCAAGCACTTATTCACCGATCATTACGACGATACTTGCCCGGGGTTATATAGAAAAGGAGAAGAAGTTCCTCAAGCCTACAGAGCTTGGCATCATTGTCAATGATCTGATGAAAAACAATTTTTCCGATATTGTCGACGTGCAGTTTACAGCCCAGATGGAAAAAAAGCTGGACGATGTTGAAGAGGGCACAAAGAAGTGGTCGGATCTTATGAAGGATTTCTATGGACCTTTTGCCCTTTCGCTGAAGGAAGCTGAGTCAAAGATCGGTCATATAGAGATCCGTGATGAGGAGACGGACATTATATGTGAAAAATGCGGCAGGAACATGGTCATAAAAATGGGCCGTAACGGTAAGTTCCTTGCTTGCCCGGGTTTTCCGGAATGCCGTAATGCAAAGTCCATACGTGAGGAAGCTGGGGTAAGCTGTCCTGAATGCGGCGCAATGGTGCTTTTCAAAAAGACGCGGAAGGGAAAAAGATATCTTGGGTGTGAAAAAAACCCGGAGTGCGGCTTTATGACATGGGACATGCCCGCCGGTGAAAATTGCCCCGAATGCGGAAGCTTCCTTGTTAAGAAATATAGCGGCAGGAAGGTTTCCCATAAGTGCAGCAGCGAAAAATGCGGCTTTGTCAGGGAAGCAGTTGAGAAAAAGCAGTGATACCAGGGAGGAAGCTCATTATTGGAGAACAGGTATATAAATGTGATCGGAGCCGGCCTTGCAGGAAGTGAAGCTGCGTGGCAGGCTGCCAAAAGAGGAATGAAGGTCAGACTGTACGAGATGAAGCCCATCAAGAGATCAGCAGCACACAGTCTGGATACCTTTGCGGAACTGGTTTGCAGCAATTCGCTGCGCTCTGACCGGCTTGAAAACGCTGTTGGTCTTTTAAAAGAAGAGATGCGGCGGCTGGATTCACTGATAATGCGGTGTGCCGATGCTGCCAGGATACCGGCCGGCGGCGCATTGGCAGTGGACAGGGAGGGCTTTTCTTCAATGGTCACCGAAATACTCTCCGGCCACCCCGATATAACTGTTTACAATGAAGAGATTACCGAGCCTCCAAAGGACGGGATCACTATAATTGCCACAGGACCCCTGACATCGGAAGCCCTTGCTGAATACATCATTTCGGTGACGGGGCGAAAAAGCCTGTACTTTTACGATGCAGCTGCCCCCATAGTGACGTATGAATCCATAGATATGACAAAAGCCTTCAGGGCATCACGGTACGGCAAGGGTACTGATGACTATATCAACTGTCCTATGGACACAGAACAATACGATATATTCTATAATGAATTGACTAAAGCGGAAACAGTACCTTTGCACTCTTTCGATAAGACGATCCTGTTCAGCGGCTGTATGCCTGTTGAAAATATGGCTGCCAATGGGTACGATGCCATGCGTTTCGGACCTCTCAAACCGGTAGGGATCATTGATCCTGCCACCGGGACCGAGCCCTATGCGGTGGTTCAGCTGCGGCAGGACAACAAGTCAGGAACACTATACAACCTTGTAGGTTTTCAGACCCATCTGCGATGGCCGGAGCAAAAAAGAGTCTTCCGACTGATACCGGGTCTTGAAAACGCTGAGTTTGTCAGATATGGCGTAATGCATCGAAACACATATATAAACTCTCCTGGGCTCCTGGATGCGGCCTACAGGATGATCTCAAAACCCGGCCTGTATTTTGCAGGGCAGATAACAGGTGTTGAGGGATATGTAGAATCTGCCTCTTCCGGACTTGTTGCAGGTATTAATGCAGCATTGCAGTGCCTGGGAAAAGAACGGATCTTCTTTCCGGAGGACACTGCTATCGGCTCATTGGCCGCATATATATCCGGCAATTCGGCCGGAAGATTCCAGCCCATGAATGCCAGCTTCGGTCTTATCAGTGCCCCTGCTAAAAGATTCAAGAATAAAAAGGAAAAATATCAAATAATGGCTGACACTGCCCTTAAACGCATTGAAGAGATCAATGCATCATTAGAATACCCGAACCAATAAAACGTAGAAAAATTTCAATAAATTCATATTTTGCTACAATATGTTGTCTAGTTCTATCTATTACCACATTATGTTGTTGTAATTGTCGACTTTATGTGCTAAAATTTTAGTATTAGTATGGAATATTATGTATGTACGCATTTTTGCACCATTATTTTGCTAAAGGGAAAGAGTGAATTGTGTCGAAATATATAAAGTAAGTATATTTTGCAGTGATCAAACGAAGGAGACGGTCTGAATGTTTGATAAGCTAACTAACCATATGCAGCTCCGTGAGAAGGCACTCGATGCAGCTTGGATCCGCAACGAAGTGATATCTCAGAATATTGCAAATGTAGATACACCGGGTTATAAGCGTTCCACTGTGTCATTTGAGGAGCATCTTGAAAGCGCTTCTCAAAAAAGAGGATTCAGAGGGAATACGACCAGCAGCAGACATGTACAGATCGGGAAAAACTCCGATAATGCAAGGATCAGAGTAACCAGGGACAACAAGGGCCTTAGCACAAGGCTTGATGGGAACAATGTGGATGTCGAGACCGAAATGGCTTCTCTGGCGAAAAACGATATACGATACAATGCACTGGTCCAGAGTATAAACGGCAGCTATCAAAGGATCATGTCAGCAATCAAGGAAGGGAAGGGTTAATGTATGAGTTATTTTGGCGCACTTGATATAGGTGCTTCGGCACTTACGGCACAAAGACTCCGTATGGATACTATTTCCCAGAATATCGCCAATGCGAATACTACCAGGACAGAAGACGGAACTCCATACAGGAGACGGCTTGTTGTCTTTGAAGAGACATCCCAGGGCATCCCGTTCTCTCAATACCTGTCGGCAAGCAGCCGTGAGAGATATCTGGCCAAGGGAGTAAAGGTGTCGAGGATAGTTGAGGATGCCAGTCCGTTAAGAAGGGTGTATGATCCCGGGCACCCTGATGCTGATCAGGAGGGGTATGTAGAGATGCCCAACGTGGACGTGGTGACAGAGATGGTGAATATGATATCGGCAACCAGAGCCTATGAGGCAAATGTAACTGCTATAAATACGACAAAAAGCATGGCTATGAAAGCTATAGAGATAGGCAGATAATGTGTGTAACTTTCAGAAGATAAAGGATGGTGCACAAAATGGCGATTGACAAGATCGGTACCTTTGGTTCACTGGCGCCTACGCGTTCCATTTTTGAGACAAAAGAGGGAAGCGAAGCGTCAGGCACTATTTCCGTACCCTTTTCAGATTACTTTAAAAAGGCTCTTGACAATACCAACAGTCTGCTGATCAATGCCCAGGATCTTGCCGACGATTTTGCAGCCGGCAGGACGGACAATATACACCAGGTTTTCCTGGCTGCAGAGAAAGCAGATATTGCGCTCCAGTTCACTATGCAGATCAGAAACAAGATAATGGATGCATACAGTGAGATCATGAGAATGCAGATATAAAAACTAAAGCGTAGGTTTACGAATGATAAATACATAACAGGGTGGTGAAACCATGCCGGATTTCATAAAGAAGTACCTTGATCAGTTCAGGGAGTTCTGGGCAAGCCTGGATAAATCCCAAAAGACACGCCTATACATCACATCTGCTATAGTTGTGGCAGCAATAAGCATATCCATATTCCTGCTGACCAGGCCCCAGCGTGTGGTCCTGTTTACAAATTCTGACCAGAAGCAGATCGGAGAAATGATAACAATACTTAATGATAACGGTATCTGGAATACCGCTCAAAACAATGGGACCAGCATCATAATCGATCAAAAGGACAATGACAGGGCCCAGATCGTGCTGGCTCAGGCAGGCTATCCTAAAAAGGGCTTTACATTCGAGGATGCCATATCCAGTATAGGGCTGACTACTACACAGCAGGACAAGGAGCACATCTGGAATCATCAGAAGGTATCGGATCTGGAAGCAAAGCTTGAAATGCTTGACAATATCGATGAGGCCGCTGTAAGACTGGCGACTCCCAAAACCTCCATATTCCAGAATGCGGGATCCGATGCGCCCAGACCCACTGCATATGTAATGGTAAGGCCGAACCAGACACTGACTTCATCACAGGTCCAGGGCATAGTGATGCTTGTATCCAGAAGTGTGGAAAATCTGGATCCAAATGATGTCACCGTAGTGGACAACAACAGCAACATACTCAATTCCATATCCAGGGACGATTCGATAAGCGCAGCGAACAGCCAGGAAGAGCTCAGAAAAAAGAGGGAAAACGAGCTGGAGCAAAAGGTGTACGATTATTTCAGCGGAGGCCAATTTGACAATTTTGACACACTTAGGGTCGTTGCCAATGTAATGCTGGACTTTGACAAGGAAAAATCCCAGATAAAATCCATTACCAACCCGGAGGGGATGGACGGAGGGGCTGTAATCAGCAGCAGCATC
>JAAYPO010000115.1 GCA_012519745.1 Clostridiaceae bacterium
AGAAGACCTTTGAGAGGGTCTTCGAAGTGACTTTAAAGAATATTCCAGTGAATTTGGGGTCGATACCACGAAGGTTTGTAACTGGAAAATTGTTTATTAAAACCTTACGAGAAATATTATACGAGGATGTGTCAGGATGAAAAAAAGAGTTTGTTCTGCAATCTTGTGTGCTGTAATGCTGCTGGCGTTGCTGCCAATAGCTGCTGAGGCTGCAGATGGGGTCATTGAGGTCTCCACTGTGGAGCAGCTGCGTGCTTCGTTGGAAAATGATGCAGGAGCCCATGTGAAGATCATGAAGGATATCACCTTCACCAGGGCAAATGCAACAGACAGTCAGTTTGGTGTCAATCTGGGCGATGGAAGTTATACGATCGATTTGAACGGCCATACGATAAAGTATCATTATATGACCGGCGGCGAGTTCACCGATCAGGGAGACACTATAAGTATGGGCGCTCATGGAAACGATACCAAAATGCTCGTTGTTAACGGGCCCGGTTCGATCATTGGGGGTATAACAGGTATAAGAGGCTGGAGCAATAAAAGTATATTGATCGTCAACGGCGGGACCATCAAGGGTATCATGGGAAACGGAATCACAGGCGGCGGTCTTATATATATAAACGGTGGGACCATTGCAGGTAATTTTGGAAGCATCGAATACGAACAAGGTATTGTTGTAATCAACGGCGGCGATGTAAAAAAAGTGAATTACAGAACCTTTGACAAAAACAAGGTGCCGGAGTCTGGATATGGTGTTATCAGGAACGGTGTATTTACCGGTCATGCTGTTCTTTTCAGGACCATTCTGGATGTCGCCGATCTTACTATCAGCGAAGGTTCATCCATCGCGGTCAAAGACAGCGGCGGACTCGTTGTCAGAAACAGCTTTATCAACAAAGGGACATTCAATTATGAATCGGGCCTTAAAAGTATCGGCGGCCAGGCTGTGATCAAACCGAATGCAGAAGGATATTACAGACCCCCGGAAATAATGTATGACATGAGCTTTAACAGTCTGGATATACAGGATAAGGGCCATATGCGGATCAAAAACGGCGCTGTGGTGACTGTCACCGGCGCGTTTTCCACCGGCACGGGCAGCAGTATTGTTGCTGAAAACGGAACACTGAGGCTGCTTGGAAGCATAGACCACAAAGGCGGGTCCGAGGGTCTGCCTGAGCTCGCTGCGCTGGAAGACCCCGGCGGAGGCCCTGGGGGCGGAGGTCCGGGGCGTGATTTCATACATGAGACCATAACAGCCCGGCGGCTCAAGGGACTCGGACTGTTCCAGGGTGTCGGTACGAATCCGGACGGAAGCACAAACTTTGACCTTACCCGCAAGCCTTCAAGGGTAGAGGCACTGGTAATGCTGATACGTCTGCTTGGCAAGGACAATGAGGCGAAAAACGGCGACTGGAAGCACACCTTTACGGATGTGCCGGGATGGGCCGACAAATATGTGGGCTACGCCTATGAAAAAGGGCTTGCAAATGGCATCTCCGCCACCGAGTTTGGCACCGGCGAGGCCACCAGTCAGATGTATCTGACTTTCGTTCTGAGGGCCCTTGGCTACTCTGATGCCGCCGGAGGTGATTTCTCATGGAAAGAGCCGGAGAAACTGGCGATGTATCTCGAGATCATACCACACCGCGTCAATATGGAAAATTTCCTCAGGGCTGACGTGGTCCTCGTATCCGATGCCGCACTTTCGGCAAGACTCAAGAACAGCGAGGAAACTCTGCTGGACAGGCTGATCATGGACGGTGCGGTGATGAGACCGGACAACAGCCTGCTGATCAATGCTTTATCCACTCCGGGCAATGCGTCCGTTACGCTGACCGATGATATTATTATTGATGTGACAGATATTGAGATCGACGGGAGAAAGGAAATCATCCTCAATGGCTATACGCTGGCTCTCACAGGATCTTATCGCGTAACGGACAAAGCCTATCTGGATATCCATCCGGGTAAAGGCACTGATATAGGGGCTTTTGACATATCCATGCTCAGATACGATCATAGGGATCTCCCGATTGGTTTTTCAGAGGAGCTGACGATCATGGAAATACAGCCCGGCACGATATTGGGCCTGCCTCCTGAGGGCTATGGAGTTTCCGTAAACAGGGATCCTGACGGTCTGATAGTCATAACCAATATGCCGGTGCAATAGAGCATGAAGCGCCGGGGGGGGGAGTTCTGAGATTTTCAGCCCGGAAGCGCCGGGGGAAGAGTGGGCATCAATGGAGATATATTGCTTTCAAGGGTCGAAGTTTTGTACATAATATATAGACAAACACATAATAGTATTATATAATTGTGGTGAAACGTTTGACTAGCGCGGTCCGGTCACTAAAACCCCTGTTTTTTAATCATACTTCCAAATATCGCAATATGGGTCGCGCCCAGGATATTGATTAATTATTGAAAAACATTTTCAATAAATTAATAAAAGAAAGGGGATCAATAATGAAGAAAACGAAAATTCTCGCACTGCTTTTGGCCGTTGCCATGATCGTAACTGTTTTCTCGGCATGCGGCGCGCCTGAAAGCAAAGGTCCAAGCGGCGGAGACCAGCCGGGACCTTCCACCACACCTCCAAGTCAGGACAATCCAGCGGTTGAGCAGCCTCCTGAGAAGAAGCTTGACCCAATAACGTTCACCATGTTTGTAGCAGGACCTGGAGAGGCACCTCCGAAGGACAACAAGATCGTTCAAAAGATTCAAGAAATCACAGGTGTCACCATCGAATTTGAATTTTTAGTAGGCGACATGGAGCAAAAAGTCGGTGTCATGATCGCCGGCGGCGATTATCCCGATCTGATCGGTGCCGGGCAAGCGCGCGGAAGATTTTTAAATGCAGGCTCCTTTGCAGCGCTTGATGACTATCTCCCCAACTATCCCAATCTCATGAAGCACTTTGGCCCTTATATGGATACGCTCCGCAGTGTAGCAGCAGATAACAAGGTTTATATACTGGACATTTGGAGCCGCGAATATTGGCTCAACGATGGACAGGACGACTTCTATCAGGCTGATTATAACGGCCCGGCTTTCTGGATCCAGAAGGATGTACTTGCATGGGACAATTATTCAAATCCCACAAAATTGGATGACTTCTTTGATTTGCTCGAGCGTTATGCAAAAGCAAATCCCACCATTGACGGTCAGCCCGTTCTGCCCTTCGAGGTACACTCACAGGATTGGCGCTCGTTCTGTCTGAAAAATGCTCCTCAGCATTTGATCGGTGGACGTAACGAAGGTGACGTGGTTGTACATCCCGACACCCTTAAAGTCGAAATATACCAGAACAAAGATTACGCAAGAGACTATTACAAGAAACTCAACGAAGTATATAAGAAAGGTCTTATAAGCCCCGAGACATTCTCCAGGAACTATGACGATTATCTGGCCACTATTTCCACCGGTCGTGTGCTTGCTATGTTCGACCAGCAGTGGAACTTCCAGGATGGAGAAAACGTATTGGTTTCCGAAGGCAAGATCGAGAGAACTTATGTCCCCATCGGCGTCAGCTTTGACGGCACCGTAGTTCCGTACAACAGGGTAAGGAACGAAGGTATCATAGGCGGCAACGGTATGGGCATCAGCGTAAACTGTAAGGATGTTGAACGTGCTATGCAGTTTATGGATCAACTGCTTGAAGAAGATGTGCAGAAGCTGCTTTACTGGGGTATCGAAGGTGAAGACTACTATGTCGAAAATGGTCGTTTCAGACGTACTCCTGAGCAGAAAGCCAATTTCGACAATCCTGACTGGAAACTCGCTAACGCCGGACAGGTCATCGGCGACCAGTTCCCGAAGATTCAGGGCCGTTATTCCGACGGAAACTCCGCTGTCCCGACAACACAGCCGGAGGAAAGACTTGCAAACCAGTTCCCGTATGACAAGGAATTCTACCAGAAGTACGGTTTCTACACCAAGTCCGACTTCCTGCCTCTGATGGATCATCCCGGATATCCTGAGGTATGGTCGATATTCTCCACAATGGAGGATGACAATGTCGCCAAGCCGATATTTGACCAGATAACAGATCTTCAGAACCGTTACCTGCCAGGTGTTATCATGGCGGATAACTTTGATGCTGCCTGGGCGGAATACGCAAAGAGATACGACAAAGTTGACGCTGCAGCTCTTGAGGCAGAAATCGAAAGACAGATACAGGCACGTTTGAAGAAATAAGCCTGCTCTTTGTTCATAACGACGCAGAGGCGGCGGCCGTAAAGCCGGTCGCCGCCTTCTGTATGATATCATAAAACGGCTGTGAATCAGAGCTGGGGGGATGGCGATATGATAACCGAAAAAGTAAGTACCGAAAGTGATATAGTAAAGCAGCAAAAACCGATAAACAGGAACAGTTTTTGGTATAAGGCTGATAAGCAAAAAGAGCTAATCCTGATTTCTATACCCTTTTTTATTTACATCTTTATTTTTTCATATTTACCGCTAGCGGGTCTTACCATGGCATTTCAGAATTATAAACCGCAAAAATCCTTTTTTGATCAGGAATGGGTCGGTTTAAAGCACTTTAAGAATCTATTTACCGATCCTGATTTTTACCGTGTAATGCGAAATACGCTGGCAATGAGTATAATCAACCTTGTGCTGGCGTTTGTTACGGCCATAGTGTTTGCGTTGCTCTTAAACGAGCTTACGGGGAGATTGAACGGATTCAAGCGAATCGTGCAGACAATATCGTATATGCCCCATTTTCTCTCATGGATCATCGTCTGCGGACTGGTCTCAACTATCCTTGCAATGGACGGCGGGATCATCAATGAGATTCTGATATCATTGGGACTCATCAAAGATAAGATACACTTTATGGGGACACCGGAGTACTTCTGGTGGATCGTCGGATTTACGAATGTATGGAAGTCAATGGGCTGGAACAGCATAATATATTTGGCAGCGATAACTTCTATCGACCCGGCGCTGTATGAAGCCGCGGCAATAGACGGTTATGGCCGCTTCGGCAGGATGTGGCATATCACATTGCCGGGCATAAAGTCGACCATTATAATCCTTCTTATCCTGAATGCAGGCTGGATCCTCAACGCGGGTTTTGAAGTCCAGTATATCCTGGGCACTAACGGTCTCGTGCTTGATGTATCGGAAACCATTGATATTTTCGTACTCAAGAGGGGCTTTGGCAGATCCGGTGGTTTTGCCTTCGGAACCGCAGCCGGTATGTTTAAGACAGTGGTCAGTGCTGCGGTCCTGTTGTTGTGCAATAAGATCGCCGGTTGGTTAGGAGAGGAAAAACTGGTTTAGCAAAACGTTTTCGTTGCGCTATTCGGCTTGGAGGTATATATAAATGAGAAAAACAAACGGTGATAAGATTATTGATGGAATCATTGTGTTCTTTATGCTGATCGTGGTCATTGTTATGTTGTATCCGCTCTGGAATACGTTGATCACATCATTCAATGAAGCAAGAGATTCCATAAAAGGCTCGCTCTACCTGTGGCCGAGAAAATGGACGCTTTTTAACTATCAAAGCGTGTTTAAGACGGAAAAGGTATTTAATGCCTTCCTGGTGTCGGTTGCCCGTACAGTGCTCACAATGGCGCTGAATGTGCTTTTATCGGGTTTGCTCGCATATGTACTGAGCCGCAAGGAATTTATGTTCAGGAGGTTTCTGACAGTATTTATGGTAATGACGATGTACCTGAATGCAGGACTGATCCCACAGTATTTCCTGTACCGGAACCTTGGTCTCATCGACACCTTTTGGGTCTATATAATCCCTGCGATGGTGGGAGCTTTCAACGTTGTCGTCATACGCACATATATAAATTCATTGCCGGCATCTCTTGTGGAATCCGCGAGGATCGACGGTGCCAGCGAACTGAGAATATATTTCAGCATAATTTTTCCGTTATGCCTGCCGGTTTTGGCCACCGTGGCACTGTGGGTCGCTGTCGGCGCATGGAACTCATGGTTCGACTCCTTCATATTTGCACCAAAGCAGGAATTGAGTACTCTTCAATATGAGATGATGAAGATATTGTCCTCATCCATGCAGTCGGGAGTCAGACAACCGGATTATCTGGCCGCATCAAATCAGACACGCAACATGGTCACACCGAATTCATTGCGTGCAGCCATGACTATCGTAGCTACTGTACCTATCCTGGTGGTATATCCATTCCTCCAGAAATACTTTGTTACAGTTAACATCGGCAGCGTCAAGGAATAATCTGAACGGGGTAAGTCTTTGGTGGTCTCCTGATTCGAAACTCTGATGAATCAGTGGATCACCCAAGCCTTACCCCGTTTTTTCTACAGCTCGATTTTATCAGATGGTGATGCGAAGGGACCCGGGACAACGCTGATACCGCGATGATCTCCGAAAAAGTCAGTGTCAAAGCGTATAGGTGTTCCGTCTGCGTTTTCAAAGCATGCTTCCGGTTCGAAGGCTTTGCCGAGAAGCTCGGTGTTGATCATCCGAACACTGAAATCCTTGAGTTGATCATATAGATTTGTGCACAGATAATAGTGACCGTCTTTTTCCACCAGTTCTACTTGAATATCCTGATCAGCCTTTTCAATGAAGAGACCCTTGACTTCGTTTTTCCATGGCTTAGCGCCGTTCAGATATACATTCCCCTCGCTCCATATGGGCAGACGACCTGAATGAGCAGGTTCTAAGGCCATCATGTTTGGACGCTGAGAAAAATCGAATTGGGCGATCCATTCATCATAGGTCGGGTAATCATCGAAAACATGTGTGCCCACGAGCCTGTTTTCACCTTTGGAGCCTGCACCCTGGTCATGATGGATCACATAGTCATCGCTGGGCCATTTCTGGACGAAGATATTGTTGTAGAAGCGGTCATCTCCATGGCGAATAGTCATAAAGCCCATCACTTCGGTACGGTGGGGGATGTGATAGGGTGTATAGCGCGGACCTGTTCCCTCACCGACACTGGTCAACGCACCACAGATCAGGTTGTGGACCAAAGCTACGCCCTGTGTTGCAAAGCGAAGGCTGGCGTCTGAGAGCAGAATATTGTTATCGATCAGTGTAGGGCCATGACTGACCTCTACAAATATGTCCTGAGACATCATGCTCCCCTGAAGATTTTTAGCGTACGAAGGACGCTGATTATCATGCAGCAGGTTCTGGGTGATGCGTGTGCCCTGTGCTTCCCAGTCACACCAGATCCCCATCGTACAATGGTGGATATGGTTGCGGCGGATAAGCACATCGATGGCCGCATGCATTTTGATGCCGGAAACTTCAGCCCCGCCAAGCTCCATCATATTGTTGATATGGTGGATGTGGTTGTCCTCAATGATGCTGAATACGCCGCCCATACGGCCTATAATGCCGCCCTGTTCACAGTGGTGGATATTGCAGCGGCGCACTATGTGGCTGCCGACCTTTTCCTTCAGCCAACCGTGGTACTGGCCGCGGCAGATGGCATCACGTTCCATTTGGGTAGGACTCTTTACATGCTTGTTTGTGAAGTAATGCTCGTTGTCAGGATCAAGATATTTTCCAAGAGAAATACCGGCGCACTTGCTGTTTGAAATCTCACAATCCTCAATGATCCAACCATAGCTCCAGTGGGGACCGATCATACCATCCTGAAAGGCCGCAGGCGGTGCCCAGGTGGTGGCCGCTTTGTCGATCTTGAAGCCTCTGACGATGTGATGATCGATGCCGGTGACAGAAGGCATAAAGCACCTGCGGCGGACATTGATCTCCACATTTTCAACATTGGGATCCAAGCCCTGGAAATTGGCATAAAGAATCGTTTCATCAGCCTCGGTATCCTGTTCTGTATACCACTTATAGACAGATTCTTCCGGCACCCAGCTGCATTCATAAATATCGCCCTTTATGCACTCTTCCAATGTAGTAGTTTCATACATGGCCCTGTCGTTTAGATAAACACAGCCGGTATGCTTATTTGGTGTTGCGAAGTACCAGTCTCCATATACTAAAGTCGTATAGGGATTGTAATCGCCGAAGACACTGTTGGCGATCCGGCATACCCAGACATTATCCTTATAATGCTGCCAGGTTTTTACCTGTTCTGCGCCGGTGATCACAGCGCCCAGAGGCGTGGTGCCGGAATATGTAATAGGTGCATCCTTGGTACCGGCATGGACCGGATCTACATATTCACGGTAGATCCCCGGCGCTACCAGTACTTCATCCCCGGGAAGCGCCAGCCCCGCGGCTTCGCTGATGCGGCGGAAGGGTCTATCTCTGGAGCCGTTGCCGTTTTTCGCTGCATTTGCATCTACATAGTATTTCATGATAACCTCCTGTTATTGAGATATACATGTCGGTCAGGATAATGCTCCTGACATGATTAATTATACAATATGATTGTCTATAGTTCACCATTTATGTGGTATAATTCTGATATATGTGCACAGGCAGGCTTGGGCAATTATCTTTTTCTGCCTGCTGTCAGCTATTATTTTGCTTGGTGAATCGATAACTAAATTTTCAATAGGTAGGAGGTGGCAGTTATGGATCCCGAACCTTTATCCGGTTATTTTGATGAAAAAGCGAATAATAAATACTGGGCCATAGCTGCCGGCAAGGTAGCGGGGCTCCATTAAAGGAGGATCGCAAAATGAAAGAAAGAATTCTCTTGCTTATTGAGCAGGGCAAATATGCTGAAATAAGAAAAGAAATCATTGAGATGAATGTTGTTGATATTGCGCAGCTTTTTGAAGAGATAGACCAGCAAAAGCTGCTGGTGGTTTTCAGGATACTGCCCAAGGATATCGCTTCAGGTGTATTCTCTTACATACCCTATGAGCTTCAAAGGTATATTATAGGATCAATAACCGACAGGGAAATAAAGAGTATTTTGGATGAGCTTTTCTTTGACGATACCATCGACTTTTTAGAAGAAATGCCTTCGAACATAGTGAAGAAGGTTTTGAAAAATACAGATGAAGAAACGAGAAAGCTTATCAACCAGTTTTTGAATTACCCTGAAGATTCTGCGGGCAGCGTAATGACCATCGAGTTTGTCGACCTGAAAAAGGAAATGACGGTAAAACAGGCATTACAGCACATCAAGGAAACAGGGGTAGACAAAGAGACCATCAATACATGCTATGTTATCGACAACAATAGGATCCTTGAGGGTGTCATATCCATCAGAAAGCTGATATTAAGTGAAGAGTCAGCAGTGGTCAAGGATATCATGGAAAAAGATCCTGCGTATATAAACACCCATGATGACCAGGAGAAAATCGCATCGCTGTTTAAGAAATATGACTTCCTTTCAATGCCTGTGGTGGACAACGAGCGCAGGCTGGTCGGTATAGTGACGATAGATGACATTGTAGACATCATTGACCAGGAAAATACCGAAGACTTGCAGAAGATGGCTGCTATGCAGCCTACGGAAGAGAAATACCTGAAGACGAATGCTCTGGTGCTGGCAAAGCATAGAATAGTCTGGCTTTTGATCCTGATGGTTTCAGCAACCTTTACAGGAAATATAATAAGAAAATTCGATGATATGCTCCAGTCGGTGGTCGTGCTTGCTTCATTCATCCCGATGCTCATGGACACAGGCGGAAATTCCGGCTCCCAGTCATCGACACTGGTCATCAGAGGCCTGGCTCTGGGAGAAATAAGCCTTAGAGACGCTTTAAAGGTTTTTTGGAAGGAGATCCAGGTGGGCTTTCTTGTAGGGCTGGCTCTATCTGCCGTAAATTTTGTAAGGATATACTATTTTGAAAGGATCGACCTGTCTATATCCATAACCGTAAGCATTACCTTGTTTTTTACCGTTGTACTGGCAAAGGTCGTCGGCGGTATATTGCCTATCATAGCAAAAAAACTTAAAATCGACCCCGCCATCATGGCAAGTCCTCTAATAACGACTATTGTTGATGCTGCCGCTTTGCTGATATATTTCTCAACTGCAGCATGGTTGTTAGGCATATAGATAATGGCCGGCGTGATATTAAATGATCAGATGGACGGAAGCGGACGGTCTGCTTCCGTCCGCCTTATGCTTCCCTCAACCGGATCATTCTTTCAAACCAATACTCTATCTGTGATCTATCAGGGCAATTTTTCAGGTAGACGAAGCTAAAGGGATGAACGATATTTATGCCTTGCAAAGGGATCTCTTTGAGATACCCCCTTGCTATTTCCTTTTTTACAGCTTCCCTGTACATAAATGTGATCCCGATATCTTGATGACACAATTGCTTTATGGCGTTCATATTACCGATTTCGATTATTCTGTTAAAGTCCTTGGGGCTAAGATTTCGATTGTACAGTACCTGTTCGAGTATATCACGGGTCCCGCTGCCCTGTTCGCGGAGGATAAGGTTTTGCCCGAGCAATCCTTCCAGAGCGGCAACGGCAGATGCGATCTTGTTATCAGGCGAACAGACACCTATAAATGTTTCATTGGATATCAGCTTAAACTCGAATTGGTTCGCGTCAAAATGGCCCTCCAGCAATGCGAAGTCGATTTTTCCCTCCCAGAGCATCCTTTGCAGAACATGAGTATTTTCCACATACATTGAAATTTCTATCTCCGGATCCTCTCTGAATATCTGATGCAAAATAGGAGGGACCATGTACTCTCCTATAGTCAATGTTGCCCCGAAATTCAAAGGTCTTGCTTTGTTCTTTATGCGGTGCAATAATGGCAGTATCCTCTCTGAATTGGCGTTGAGAGTTCTTGCATATTCCTGCAATGCTTTGCCTTCTTCGGTAAGGGAAAATTTCTTTCCCTTTGCTGAAACCAATTCCACCTGGTAATAATCCTCCAAAAGCCGGATATGCTGTGAAACGGCAGGCTGTGTCATATTTAGCTTTCGTGCGGCCGCAGTGTAATTGCATGTTTCACATAGTGTAAGAAATGTCTCTAGTCTATGGTCCAGCATTTATACCTCCTATAAATATATTTTATGTAAATATAAAATATTATAATTTCATTTTATAATAAAAATGTTGTATATTCAAGGTATGACTTTATTAGACTTGGAGGCACATTATGTTAATGAAATTAAAGAGCATAGCACCCGGGGTGCTGCTTAGCGCTTGTGTTGCGGTCATTGCAATGTTTTTGAGCAGTCTTATCCCGGGTGATATCATAGGGGCAGCTGTTATGGCTCTTCTTGTCGGAATGGCATTGAATCCTGTTTTAAATAGATTTAAGCGATTCGATACAGGAGTTAGTTATACCGGAAATATGGTCCTTCGTATCGGAATCATACTTATGGGTGTCAATTTGAATTTTGCTGAGGTCCTGAATGTAGGGAAATATTCACTTTTTGTAATGATCTTTACTATGGCGGCGGCATTTGGTGCAGGAAATCTGATAGGAAAGGTTTTCGGAATGAACTGGAAACTGACCAATCTATTGTCAGTGAGCACAGCGATATGCGGCGGCTCTGCTGTAGCAGCTGTGGGACCCGTTATTAAAGCAAAGGATAAAGATGTAGCATATGCGATTTCATCGACATTCATATTTGACGTTCTTACGGTTGTCGCGATCCCGTGGATAGGTGCGGCTCTTGGTATGTCGGATACGGGTTATGGCTTGTGGGTGGGCACTGCTGTAAACGATACATCATCGGTGGTAGCAGCAGGCTATGCATTTTCTGAGCTTGCCGGAAATACTTCGGTGATAGTGAAGCTCACCAGAACACTTTTCATAATCCCATATGTATTGATTTTCTCTGTTATATCAGAAAGGCTGGAGACAAAACCACAGGCCGGGCATGGTCGAAGGACTGTAAGTTTAAAAAAGATATTCCCATACTTTATTGTATTGTTCCTTGTTGTGGTAGCTGTGCGCAGTGCAGGCATCATACCTGAAATCCTGATACCCGGTCTTTCTAAAGCCTCAAGGTTTTGCATGGTAATGGCTCTGGCAGCCATAGGCCTTAAAACCAGCTTCGGAGACATCAGGAATATCGGACTAAAGCCAATGTTCCTCGGTTTCATCGTAGATACCCTGGTGGTTTTCGTATCCATTGGTGTTCAGATCGCGACAGGGAGATTCTAGCCGGAATTGCGGATTTGAGGAGTCTTGCCGCCAGCAGGCTTTTATTTGTTGCCTGAATAGGTTATAATGATAGGTAGCTGCGCTTTTCTCTCAATGCAGCTTTAAATATGTTGTGCTCAACTGCAACGAATTCCAAAAACAACTAAATAGCAAAGGAGTTGAAGCAAAATATTCAGTCTGTTGTTAGCGAAGCTAAAGGAGTCATCCTTTTCGGTAATACCGATAATTATTCTGGTCATGATATTAAATTACACCATAGCGCCTATTCCGTCATGGAATATCGTGCTTTTTCTGGTCAGCGCTTTTGTGTTGATCATGGGAATAACGCTATTTAATCTCGGTGTGGATATATCACTGATCCCTATAGGCAAGCACATAGGCTCTGCCCTGGTAAGGACCAGGAAGCTGCCATTGATCGTGATCCTGACATTCTTCATTGGAGTCTTCATAACGATGGCAGAACCGGATCTGATAGTGATGGCAGGACAGATAAGCGGAGTGCCTGACTCTGTTATTATCATTAGTGTCTCATTGGGTGTTAGTCTGGCGTTAGTCGGTGCTTTTTTACGAATTTTGTTCCAGGTGCCGCTTTCGTTCATACTGATCGGCTGCTATATCCTGGCCTTTATTTTATCCTTCTTCACCGGCAGGGACTTTCTTTCTATTGCATGGGAATCGGGAGGGGTGACCACAGGTCCCATTATGGTGCCTTTTGTAATGGCCCTTGGACTTGGTCTGGCATCGGTCCGTGCAGATAAGACTTCAGAAGAGGATAATTTCGGGCTTGTATCTCTGTGCCTGATCGGACCTATCATTACTGTCCTGATTTTAGGCATGTTCTTCAATCCTTCCGGGGGAAGTGCAATGACAGTCCCGAATCTGCAGTCGGTTTCGGACATTGCCCTGCTTTTTGGCTCGAATATATTCGAGTATATAAGACAGGTGGCGGTAGCACTTTTTCCTATGATACTGACCTTTGCAGTTTTTCAGGTCATAAGGATCCGTCTTAAGCTAAAAGACATTTTGAAGATCAGCGTAGGAACGATCTATACCTATATCGGTCTCGTATTGTTCCTGCTGAGTGTGAATGTGGGCTTTATGCCGGTGGGATACCAACTGGGCGGTATCCTGTACGAAAACAACAGCGGTATCATACTGATCCTGGTAGGAATGGTGACCGGATACTTTGTGGTTTCTGCAGAGCCCGCTGTTTTCGTGCTCAAGAGGCAGGTGGAGGAGGTAACCAGCGGAGCGGTCTCCGCAAGAGCGATGGGGATAGGATTATCCGTTGGAGTAGCGGCATCGGTGGGATTGGCCATGCTGAGAGTCGTTACGGGATTGTCCCTGCTGTATTTCGTGATTCCAGGGTATGTGTTTGCTCTGCTGCTTACATTTGTCGTACCGCACCTTTTCACATCCATCGCCTTTGATTCCGGAGCAGTGGCTTCGGGACCACTGGCAGCAACCTTTATGCTTCCTTTGGCAATCGGAGCCGCTGAGGCTAAAGGCGGGAATATCTTCACCGATGCATTTGGGATAGTGTCTCTGGTAGCCTTGACGCCGGTCATTACACTCCAGATATTTGGATTGATCTATTCCATTAAATCAAGGCTTGTGAAGAAGGCAATGGTTGTTCCGGAATCCGACGACATTATTCTAGAATTGGACTATTCATCACCGGAGCAGGAGGATGAGGAACCTGCCGGGAGCAGCAGTGAAGGCGTTAAGGACAATGCTGATGCAAGCATAGACAAGGCTGCTAACTAAAGGTAAAATAGTAATAAATAGCTGTCGAATGTAACCGAATGGAGGGAAATGATGGTTAGTAACTCGGAGGCCAGACTGGAAGCAATGATAACAATAGTGGATCATCGTCTGGAAGATGTTCTGTTGAATGTTTATAAGAGTAATAATTTGCCTATATTATTGCTGACTCATGGGAAGGGTACAGCCAAGTCAGTCGTATATGAGATCCTTGGATATGAAGGACAGAAAAAAACTCTTTCCATCAGCATTCAAACGAAAGCTATGTCGGATTTTTTATTGAAGCAAATAAATGATCATATCGATTTTAGCAAAACCGGAACGGGAATCGCTTTCACAATAAATGTAAGCAGCATAAGCAGTATTCTTTCGAAGATTTGTATCAAAGCAGATGAGAATTTAGTGATAGGAAGTGAGGATATGCCTTTAGCATCAAAAGAACCTTATCATTTAGTTGTAACTATCGTAAACAGCGGATTTTTTGACCAGGTCATGGCAGCGGCAAAAAAGGCGGGAGCCGGCGGAGGCACCGTGGTCCACGCCCGCGGCCTGGGGTCCAAAGAAGCGATGAAATACCTCGGGATAACCATACAGCCGGAAAAGGATCTGGTACTGATACTGACGCCAAAGGAAAAGAAACTGGCCATTATGGAAAGCATTATGCATGAGGTCGGGCTGAATACGGCCGGAACAGGTATCTGCTTCTCCTTGCCGGTGGACAGTACGATAGGAGTCAATGATTAGTTGAGGCGGGGACGTGATCCGGAAAGGGGAATATTCATAGACTGTCCCCGGGTGTGATGATATGGTGGATTTTGTGAGAAAGAAAGTCCGATGCAGTGAAGTTCACTCTCCCAGCGGCACAATAAATAATAAGTGTGTTGTTATAAGCTCGATAGTTTTTATATCGATCATATTAACAGCTATAGCGGCGCCCTGCTTTGCTGCAGGAAGCAGCATCAGCTGGGAAGAGGATGAGCTGGCCTTTATGGAGGCTCATCCGGTGATCCGGCTTGGTGTGGACCCTGGGTTTGTGCCCTTCGAGTTTATCAATGCAGACGGTGAATACAAGGGGATAGCTGCGGACTATCTGGATTTGATCAGTAATAGGACAGGCCTGCAGTTTGAAGCTGTAAAAGGCCTGACCTGGCCTGAAGCATATGATATGGCTCTTGCGGGGGAGGTTGACGTACTGCCCGCTATCGGCAAAACAATTGAAAGAGAAGAGCATTTCCTATTTTCAGAACCATATTACTACTATAAAAGAGTCATCGTGACCCGTGACACAGATACAGAGATATCGGGTATAGATGATCTTGCAGGATACTCAGTAGCTGTACAGCGCAATAGTTCGCATCACAGCTACTTGTTGTCTTATCCGCAGATTAATCTCAGTCTCTATGATTCTGTGGAAGCTGCGCTTACTAATGTTGCAACGGGAACGGAAAAGGCCTTTATCGGAAACCTTGCCACAACAGATTACCTGATACGTTCAAACGGTCTGACGAATCTCAGATTTGTATCCTTTGAGGCAGAAAGGCAGCAGGCTCTGTATTTTACGGTACGAAAGGACTGGCCCGTGCTGGCCCGCATCCTTGATAAGGCAATGGACTCCATCACCGAGAGTGAAAGACTTGCCATCAACAACAAGTGGATCGAACTGGATACGCACATGGATTATGGACCGATCGTCCGCATTATTTCCGTCATCGGGGCTATCATCGCTATCGTTTTATTTGTATCGTTTTTCTGGATCGCACGGCTGCATAAAGAGATCCGACAAAGAAAGCAGATCCAGCTGGATCTGAAAAAAGCAAAGAGTGAGGCTGATGAGGCAAATGCATTCAAATCAAGCTTCATGGCAAGGATGTCCCATGAAATAAGGACTCCCCTCAATGCCATTACAGGCATGTCATATCTTTTGAAAAAGACCGAGACATCTTTGACCCAGAGTATGTATATAGACCGGATCACGCAAGCGGCAAACAATATGCTGAGCATTATAAACGATATCCTCGATTTCTCTAAGATCGAAGCGGGGAAGGTAGAGCTTGAGATCACATCATTCAGCATGGATCAGGTGATCCAGGATGTGGTCAGTATTGTTTCATATAAGATCGATGAGCAGGGGATCGGGTTCCGTTTGTCGAAGGACCCTCTTGTACCCAATTGGTTTTTCGGTGATTCCAAGAGAATCGAGCAGATTTTGATCAATATACTGAACAATGCCGCAAAATTCACCAGTGAAGGTGAAGTGTCGCTGGATATGAGTCTGTTGGCAAAGGAGAATGACAAGCATCATATCTCATTTACCATCAGGGATACAGGAATAGGCATGACGCAAGAGCAGGTAAGCAAGCTCTTCACACCCTTCGAGCAGGGTGACAGCAGCATCAATCGCCGTTTCGGAGGCTCCGGCCTTGGATTGTCCATAGTAAAAAACCTGCTGGACATGATGGGGGGAGAAGTACAGGTATTCAGCACCCCCGGAGAGGGTTCGACCTTTATCATTCGTTTATCGCTGGATGTCGATAAAGAAAAGGAAGCCGTTTATATCAAAGCATTATCGGCTGATCATTTTAAGAATGTCAGGACCCTGGTCCTTGAAAAATCGGGGGCAAATATCAATCTGATCGAAAGCTATCTGAACAGCTTTGGGATACACTGTGAGCTAACCAGCTCAGAGGCCAGTGCTCTGAGTATGCTCGAAGCTTCCAATGGAAAATTTGCCATGCCCTTCGATTTGTTCATCATTGATTATGATACTCCGGCCCTGGGCGGCTTCAGCTTTATTGAGGCAATGCGCGGCAATGATAAGATCGTTAAGCTCCCGAAGATAATAATGCTTTTTCCGATGATGAGGAAGGATCTGTTTGATAAGCTCAATGAGCATGGGATAGATATGGGTATCGGAAAGCCGATCATTCCCTCGATACTGCTCAATGGGATCCTGGATATTTTCAGCCTGAAGGCGGTTTCAGGTTCCCAGCCTTCGTAAGATGCAGGCTCGGCTCCGACAAAGCTGGAACAGACATATCATGTATTGCTGGCGGAGGACAACAAAACGAACCAGCTGATCGCAAGGTCGCTGTTGGAGCAGGTGGGGATAGAATCCACCATTGCCGGCGACGGCAGGGAAGCTGTAGAGCTGTATCAGGAGCACAGGGACAGCATCGATTTGATTTTGATGGATCTGCACATGCCTGTTATGAACGGCTATGAAGCAGCGGAAAAAATCAGGGAGATATCAGCCAGTATCCCTATCGTAGCAATGACAGCGGACGTGATCCTGGGTGTTCGTGACAAACGCCTGAGAAGCGGGATACACCATTACATCAGCAAACCCTTTAACCCGGATCACTTTATTAAAACCATCAAAGACATCATACTTGAAAATGAACCAGTCGCCCGTGGGAACGCAGCCGTCCTTGACCGGCAAATGGGCCTGAAGAATATGGGGGGCAACCTTGAGCTGTACCACCAGGTGCTGGAGGAGTACCGCAAAGAGAACCAGGATACACTGGAGAGGCTCTATTCAGCAATTCGCGATAAAAGATATGCTGATGCTGTGCAAATCGTACATAAAGCAAAGAGCAGTTCCGGAAGTATCGGTGCCAAAAAGCTGCAGGACGTAGCTGTGTCATTGCAGAGGGCACTGGAGCATGAGGCGGATGTTGCAATAGCGTCATCACAGAAAAGATTTTCCGGATTGATGGGTAAACTGCTTGACGAAATCGAGCGGTTGCGCGACTTGGAGTGAGTGTTGCTAAGAAAGGGGGATCTACAATGCAAATTAAGATTTTGGTAGTTGACGACTCGGCAACGGACAGATTGATCATCAAAAGCATGCTAAGTGAATATTTGGTATTGAATGCCTGCAACGGTGTGGAAGCCATGAGTGTGCTTGAAGAGCATGACGGGATCAACCTGGTCGTCCTTGATCTGAATATGCCCGAAATGAACGGGTTTCAGGTCCTTGAAGCACTGAATGGGGACCAGCGGTTCAGCAAGGTGCGCACCATAATATTGACCAATTATGATGAGCTGGAAAATGAAATCAGAGGCTTGAAGCTTGGTGCCGTTGATTACATCCGCAAGCCGATCCACATGGAATCATTGAAGGCCAGGATCGAGGTCCATGCAGCGTTGTTGCGTGCTCAGCATGCATTGGAGCAGCAACTGGATGAAAAGACCATTTCATTTGACATGATTTTCGATCAGGCTCCTATCGGTATTGCAATTTCGCACAGCTGCGGCACGGACAATTCTGAAGAGGCCATTGTAAGAATCAACTCAGTGTATGAGAGAATAACGGGCAGAACGAAAGAAGAGCTCATTGATACAGGGTGGTCAAAGATAACACATCCGGATGATATAGAGGAGGACATGAAAAATCTGAGAAGGCTCCAGTCAGGTGAGATCAAGACCTATTCTATGGATAAGCGATATGTCAGACCGGATGGTTCGATAGTCTGGGTCCATATGGTCGTTGCCCCGCTCGCATTGTCGAATGAACAGCAGTACAGGCATATATGCCTGGTCCAGGATATCACCGGGCGCAAGGAGATCGAAAAAGCTCTCAATGAGAGTGAGCGCAGTAAATCTGTTCTTCTTTCCAACCTTCCCGGGCTTGCATATAGATGCAGTTATGATCAAAGCTGGACAATGCAGTATGTTTCCGAAGGCTGCTACGCCCTCACGGGCTATCCTCCGGAGAGCCTGCTGTACAACAGAGATCTGTCCTTTAATGATATCATCTCCCCCGAGTACCGAGATGATTTATGGAATGAATGGCACCATATCATTGTACATAGGAAGCCGTTCAAATATGAGTATGAGATCATAACCGCTGCCGGCGAGAGGAAATGGGTGCTGGAGATGGGTCAGGTTATTTATAATGATGACGGCGGGGTAGAAGCGCTGGAAGGGATCATTCTGGATATATCTGACCGAAAGGCAATTGAAAATACTCTGAAGTATAATAATGAGCACGATAGATGGACGGGGCTGCATAATCGCGACTATTTGGTGTCTTTTCTTAAAAAGGACGCTGTGCATAAGGAAAATGTCAAAAAAGCACTTATAGGCATTAATTTAAGTACGGTCCAGCTGGTGACAGCCAATTATGGGTTCCAGTATACTCAGAATCTGCTGAAAAAAGCAGCTGAGGCTCTTGCTCAGTATTGTACTGACAAGCGTATGCTATTTCACACATATCATAACCGTTTTGTTTTTTATGTGGCGGACTATAAAAACAGAAACGAGTTGATCGAATTCGGCCGAACCATCGCAGATATGCTGGAGTCCTTATTCTTCATGGATAGGATCAGCGGAGGGATCGGGATCCTTGAAATCGAGCAGAACAGTGATGAAGCGGATGCGGAGCTGCTGCTGAGAAGACTGCTGATCGCCTCAGAAAGGTCTGTCAGCTTGTTTGACAGAGACTTTGATTTCTGTTTTTATGATGAAGAGCTGGAGGCCCTGGTCAACCGCGAAAGAGACATTGTGGAAGCTCTCAGCCAAATAGCGGCGGATGATCACGGCAATGATGATCTGTTTTTGCAGTATCAGCCCATCATGGATGTAAAAACCAGCTCAATCATTGGTTTTGAGGCGCTGGCCAGATTGAGGACCAAAGAGCTTGGGCAGGTGTCGCCGCTGGAATTCATCCCCATTGCGGAGAAAACAAAGCTCATTCTTCCCATCGGTGAAAAAGTCATCGTTAAGGCATTTCGATTTTCAAACAGGCTCAGGGAGTGTGGATATGAGGATATCGGCGTTTCCATCAACATTTCAGCTATCCAGCTGCTGAAACCTGATTTCACCGACAGGCTCTTTGAGTTTATGAGGGATATGCAGATAGAGCCTAAGAAAATCGGCTTTGAGGTCACGGAATCGATTTTTGTTTCCGATTTTGAATACATCAACAGTATTATTGAGAAAATGAGGGAAGTTGGGTTCCACATAGCTATAGATGACTTCGGGACAGGCTATTCGTCTCTGGCCAGAGAAAAAGAGCTTAAGGTCGACTGCATGAAAATCGACAAGCAGTTCATCGACAGACTGCTGGGGACGGACCTGGGCAAGGAAATAACAAGCGACATAATCTCCATGTCGCACAAGCTGGGCCATTGCACGATAGCAGAGGGTGTCGAGCACGAGAGCCAGCTCCAATACTTAAAGGAGCACAACTGCGACAGAATACAGGGCTATCTGATCAGCAAGCCCCTTGACGAAGAGGATGCCATCCATTTTCTAAAGGAATACGATGCCGGGCGCGGCATCTAGACACCTAACTTTTTGTGGTAATGGTGAAGCGTGGCAGAATAAAAGACTCCGCCCCAGGATAATCATACAGCATGAAGAAATAGAGGGCCGATGCCCAAACAAACGGAGGGAAAAGGTATGAATAATGAACGCGTATATAAAATGAAATTTTCTATTGTCTATCCTCTGTATATAAAAAAGGCTGAGCGCAAGGGGCGTACGAAAGAAGAAGTCGATACCGTCATCAAATGGCTGACGGGCTATGATGAACAGGGATTGCGATCTCAGATAGACAAAGAAGCGGACTTCGAGACGTTCTTTGCCGAGGCCCCCCAAATCAATCCCAACGCTCCAAAAATAACCGGAGTGATCTGCGGGATCAGAGTCGAGAATATTGAGGATCCGCTGATGCAGAAGATACGCTGGCTGGACAAGCTGGTGGACGAACTGGCGAAAGGGAAGGCGATGGAGAAAGTGCTGAGACAGTAGTTCCCATGCTATAACCCCTAGTGTGATCTTATCCAGACAGAAAGAAGTTTCTGCCTATTGTTGTTTTAGTTTACAACTGTGGGCGGAAATTTTTTTGCATTTTTGCATGGCAGAAAGAGGAAACGAAAAATAGTGTAAGTCTATTGAAATTAATCAATAAACTAGTATAATGCTATTTTAAGCACTGTTTTGAGCTGCAAACCTCATTGCTTATGTAAATGGATGAACACAGCAAGGATAGTGTAAAGCAGCTTATGAAAAAGTCCAAAGTGCTATCAAGATAGAATGAACACAGGAAGGGAGGGGGGTGAACCGTATGGATATACGCGATATGCCGCTGGAAAACCGGTCAGTTAAAACTGTCATAAAGAAGCGCCGCTATATCGAGGTAAACAAAAAGTTTTGGATCGGGCATGGTGCGGCATTGCTATGGCTGATCTTCTCGATCGTCGTATCCGTTCCATGGCTCAATGACCTCGGTGTCCATATCGGCAGACCCCTTGCTTTGATATTGATTGCCGGTATTGGATACATTCCCGGGTATATTAATATGTTCATAGCGGTAAGCCTGATTTTCGACCGGCAGCCTCCGTTTAAAACTATAGATCCTGAGGACCCCTTAACAATTATCATTGCCTGTCACAATGAGGAGAAAAACATTGCCCATACGCTTGGGTATATCAAGAATCAGGATTACAAGGGTCTGATCCGGGTGGTCGTGATAGACAATGCCTCAAGTGATAAAACAGCAGAGGCTGCCCAAAAGGCAGGACAGGAGCTGGGAATCGACCTGGTGGTCCTGTCTGAAGAAAACCCCGGCAAGTTCAATGCGCTAAATAAAGGATTGGAACACGTAGTCACCGAGTGTACGGTTACACTGGATGCCGATACTATACTGCACAAATCAGCGATCCGCTATCTGGTTGCCCGCATCAAATCCTCTCCCAAAGAGGTATGTGCAGCAGCCGGGACTGTGATGGTCAGAAACAGCCGGGATAATCTGTTGACACGTCTCCAGGAATGGGACTACTTTTTGGGTATTGCCAGCATCAAGCGTATGCAGGGCCTGTATCAGGGTACCCTGGTCGCACAGGGAGCCTACTCCCTGTACAGGACGGAAGCGTTGCGGGAGGCCGGCGGCTGGCCTGACGCCATTGGTGAGGACATCGTCCTTACCTGGAGATTGCTGAACAGTGAGAAAAAGGTGTTTTTCGAACCATTGGCCGTAGCGTTTACCGAAGTCCCCGCTGCAGCTAAACACCTGCTTCGTCAGAGAAGCCGCTGGGCACGAGGGATGATCGAAGCCCTGAGGTTGTTCAAGCCATGGCAGCAGCCTATCAAATATGTCAGATACCTGACAGGTATCAACCTTGTCATGCCTTATCTCGACCTGGTGTACACCTTTTGCTGGATGCCGGGATTGATACTGGCTTTCTTCGGCAAATTCTGGATAGTGGGACCTGCGACACTGTTCGTCCTTCCTCTTGCCCTGCTCCAGAACTATATACTCTACAGCTATCAGCGGGGCGTGTATAGAAGGCTTGGTTTGCGGATCCGCCGCAACCGCTTGGGCTTTGTTTTTTATGTTCTGTTCTATCAGATGCTGATGAGCCCTATGTCTGTAATCGGTTACTGCGAAGAAATACTGATGCTGCGGCGAAAATGGAAGTAGAAGATGGCGGACTCTCTCGCCGGGCTTTTCTGCAGTGTACAAAATTGCAAGTAAAGTCCGCTTTTCGGGAAATAATTGTGATAATTTACCATAAACCGTAAACATAACTTAGGAGTATGCTGTGTAATGTTAACCGCAGCTGGGAAATACTAGACTATACTTGAAATTTTGTACAACCGGGAGCAGGAAGCGGGATCGGTGAAAACCTTGGATGGGTCATGGATCCCCAAAATGCCGAGTTAAGGGATAAACTCCGTAAAGCATTTTCTGAATGGTACGATTTCGCAAATAATGAAAAGGACGAAAACTGCATTATCCTAGCGATCCGCATCTCAAGGGCCACAGTGATCAAGGATCACGGCGCTGTCCGTTACAATATGGACTTTGTGAACAAAGTTGAAACCGAGGAAGGGAAGATCAAATAGGGTTACTTGTCATTTCAGACAGCATCATAACCCATTTTCTGATAATATAAGGTTCCAGGTGCCCGTATCAAATCAGCTGATTGCTTTGATGCGGGCCCTTTTCTATGCAATAGCCTTCCACCGGAGTGACGTATAATCCATTTTGTGATGTGAACTTGACATAGCTGGAAAATACCAGTACAGTTTAAACGGCAGACATGGTTTTACTGTCAACGCTGAATGCCTGACCAAATATGCGGGCAAAGAGGATCTATACATATAGGCGAGGAAATAAGTGCTATGAGAAGATTAAGAGATGTTTTCTATATAAATGCGAATTTCAATGAAAACTACTTCATTTATTACGGAATGGAGTTCTGTGAATTTGTCAGGTATAGTCCGATAAGCCTGGATAATATCCTGGTGACCGATGGGAGCTATATCACAAATAATTTCAACAGGAGTTGGTTTCTGGAGACTGCCTGCGGCAAGGATGAAATCATTGAGCTATCAAAAGAAGATATTTACGGTCTTGGCAGTTTTCATTGGATAGATTACAACAATGAAGCAGATCTGAATGATTGTACTCCCGAAGAGAAGGCTGAAGTATTATATTTGTCCCATTTTGGCAAGCCTTTGAAATCACCGTTTTTTGATCGGATAAATAATAATTTCGTCTATCTTTCTCATGATGATGGATGGTTTTGCAAGCTTTACTGCAAGGACATGCCTGTATTTAAAGAAATAATGGCTAATAAGATCATAGAGAGCTTTTCTACAAATAAAAGAAGAAAAATATATCCTATGGATGAGCGTACAAAAAATCAACTGCTTGAATTGACCGGTAAAGGGCTGTTGATAGATTTTTCAAATATATTCAGGGACAATAGGAGCATAAGTCTGAATTTCTATGTGATAGGGAATTTTTTAGATATGGATGAAATGTACAATGATCTTGAGAGACACAAGCACAGAGCAAGCGTTAAGGGGTATATAGAGCATAGTAACAAGTCGTGGAAAATTACTACTTGGTAAGCAGATATTTGAACTTTGTCAGATGCAAGTACGTCTATAATATAAATCTATCAGTGGGTTCACAAAGGAGGATGCTGATGAAACGGTTAATTCTGTTTATTGTGCTTGTGCTGATATTCACTGCAGGTTGTCAGAGCCAGGAGAGTTCATTTACTGGCCACGTTGATGGAGAAAATGAAACTACTGCCGCTTCAAATAGTGTAACTGATTCAAGTGTGGTGACTTCTCCAAAAACCATTCCTGCTGAAACCGGTGCAGATACAGTCACAGATATAAACACCAATAAAGATACCAATACAGATACCAATACAGATACTAATACAGATCTAGACGCAGGGCAGGATATTGTAAATAGTCTAGATGACCTCTATAGATCCATGCATACATTAAAGATCCAAAAGAATGGTGAAAGCACTGTCTATGATGCGGTAAGGCCGCTTGTATCCGTATTCGGAGATATGCTCTCAAAGGTCGAGACAGTGTATACGGATACCCCGGAAGGAAATGAAAAAATAAAGGATTTCGATTACGGTCATTATGATTACCGGCTGAAATTCAATGGAGCAAAGGATATACTGTTTACCAGGAAGGGGAATATGCTCCACTTTGAGGGGGAGAAGAAGGTTTATTATCTTTGGGGCTCTGCCGACTCCCTATGGGACAGCCTCATTTTTAATGACAGCAGCAATATCGTTGATATTGACGGGGAAATAATTCAGGTAATGAGCAATACTTACAATCAGGATGTGGATGGCGATGGGAAAGCCGAGGACATCGAGCTTGTCTATGAAAGGGGCAAGACTGAAGACTTCAAAGGGAAACTGATCGTCAGGGTCAATGGCAGCGAGGCTGTCGTATTGGAGAGTGATGATTGGTATACCAAGCCCTACCGTACCATTGGACAGATGCCTGAAATAAAGATGCTGCATGAGGAAAACGGAAACAGCAAGGCATTGCTTGTGATCTATTCGTGGGCGACAAACGGGATTGGCTCCACAGGGATCGTAAATGCTTACAAGTATGTCAATGGGAGTATCAGCGAGGTCGAGGTCAAGGATGTAGAGGGGATCATAAATTACAAGGGGGATGATGTTGTAACCATTGGATTCCCAACACTTAATAAAAATATGGATATTAAAATCGAAACGAAAGAAATGATAGAGTTTTTTGGAGATGAGGATTCATTTAAGCAGGAAATAGAAGCTGATCAAATCTGGGAACCTCATAAGTTTTGGTATTTTGTAGAAGACCATGATGGTGATGGACAGGAGGAGCTTTGCTGCGAATCAATTATTCTTATGTATCCCTTCGATCTGTGCAGGTTGTATACCTGCTATAAATATGAGGGTGGGGAAATCAGACCGGTTCAGGTGCGTGTCAACGCGATCCATTCTGACGGATAGACAATTGAATAACTATTGATTGATTTTCTGAATATATTCAGGGATAATAGAGGCATTGGTCTAAATTTCTATTTGATAGGGCATTATGAAGATATTGATGAAATTGATAAGAATCTTTAGTGATACAAACAAAGGAAAAATATTTGAGGCTGCATAGAACATAGAAGAAAGATATGGGAAATTTGCGTATATACTAATGATTGAGTACAACAAATGACAGGCGGACACTGTAGTGAAAAAAATGTACCTGAAACGCAAGCTTAACATTTTCGTTAATACACTAAAGGAAGTTTTTTTATCTTCACTGCCACTGGCAGCTGTTATTATCATTGTTTGCGGATTTATTGCCCCTTTGGAGGATATATCGGATTATATCAAGCTAGTCGTCGGTTACGTCAGCGTAGTTGTTGGACAGGCATTGTTTCTGGATGGATTGAACATTAGTATCCTTCCCATAGGGAAGCTTGTCGGAGGATCACTGGTAAAGCTAAAAAAGGCGGTATTTATTATCTTTTTCGGTCTTGTTTTCGGCTTGCTTGCAACTGTTGCAGAGCCTGCATTAACTGTATTGGCAAAACAGACCAATATGATCATGCCGATCATCAATAAAACGGTCTTTATCTGGATCATGGGTGCCGGGATCGGCGTCATGGTCGGATTTTCTCTGTTTCGGATCATGAAAGATATAAATATCAAAGTCGTTTTTGCATTTCTGTACATCATTACTTTTACAACGATTTTCTTTGTTCCTGATCAGTTTATTGCTTTAGCCTTTGACGGCAGCGGTGCGACGACAGGAGACATTTCAGTCCCATTCATATTAGCCCTTGGCCTGGGTGTTTCTGTTACTATGTCCAAGCATAAAAGCAATGATGATAGTTTTGGGATCATCGGCCTTGCTTCTGTAGGTCCCATCCTTTCATTGGCGATCTACGGGATAATACTGAATACTTACTACAATGGCGTACTGCCCGCCGAACAGATATATGCCCCCGGAACAGCGGGAACCTTAAGCGAGATAATAACCGGCAATCTTCTCGGGGTGGTATTAGCTATTTTGCCGGTCATCATTGTATTTCTGCCGTTTCAGTTTTTTTTGATCAAGCAGCCGAAAAAGGAATTTGTAAGGATCCTGTTAGGGGCTATTGTAGTATTTGTTGGGTTATTGATATTCCTGTCAGGTATTGATTATGGATTTGCTTTTGCCGGCAAATATATAGGGGAAATATTCCTGGACAATGCTCGTCCTGAGTGGTTCAAGTGGCTGCTTCTGATGGTAGGGGGCATCCTGGGCGCGGCGATCACCTTGTCAGAGCCTGCCGTTACTGTGCTTGGAGAGCAGTTGGAGGAGATAACCAATGGTCATATCAAAAAGATGACGATCCGTATGACGCTTGCGATAGGCATCGGCTTTGCCTCTCTGCTTGCTATGGTGAAGATTTTGACCGAGATCCATATACTATGGTTTTTAGTGCCGCTATATGTTGCTGCACTTGTAATGATGCCTTTTACACCGAAGCTGTTTGTGGGACTGGCGTTTGACTCGGGAGGTGTCTCCGGCGGCGCTCTGACTTCTGCTTTCCTGACACCGCTGACCCTTGGAGCAGCACAGGCAGTAGCTGCCAACTCAATCAGCGGAGGGCAGTCGATTTTAGTCAATGGCTTTGGGATCATTGCTTTTATTTCAGTTACTCCATTGATTGCTGTGCAGTTTTTAGGAATAGTGTATGATATAAATATGAGAAGGGCAGACAAGACTCTGGCAGATGCCGAAAAGACTGAAATAGCAGAACTGGCTGTACTTGCCGGCAATGTTGATGAGTCGAACAGGCACCGCCTGGAGCAAGACAGTGAGGATGGTACAAAGGAAATACGGCCGTAAATCAGCTTAGACATCGATAGTCGGATCGAATATTATCGGGGGAGGGGACTAATAGCCTTGACTGAGTTAAAACACGGTGTTGATTTTTTGACCTTAATAGCAGGCAGAAAGCGCAAGGATGAGATATTGAAGTTTTTGTTGGACTCCGGGTGTCATCTTATTGATGTGGTCTATGCCAAGGGCTCCGTGCAGGCCGGATATTTCAGGGACATGCTGGGACTTGTGCCGGAGGAGAAGAAGATTCTGGTCACTTGTTTGATTGCAGGCAATCTATCCGGCCGGCTGCTTGATGGACTGATTAAGCAATTCAATTTTGACAAGCCAAATACAGGCATTGCTTTTACAATACCTGTTGATAAGTTGTCAGTATGACATGAGGAAAGGATGAGCAATAATATGAAAGCTTTGTATATCGTTGTCAATGCAGGATTTGCCGAACAGGTAGTTGATTTTATTCGCTCCAAGGGTTCTTCCGGTGCTACAATTATCAATGCCCGCGGTATTAGTTCGCTGCACAAGGAGATCATGGGGATCAGTATTGATAGGGAGAAGGAGATAATCCTGACTCTTACCGACATTGAAACCGCTGATAAGATCATGGAGGATGTAAAACGCAACACAGCATTCAAATCCGAAGCCCATGGTGTTTGCTTCACTCTGCCGGTATCGAAGGCAGTTGGGATCTAATTGAACCGTACCGGGCACGACACTTATACGTCTATCGGATAACTGTTCGATAATAAGTGTCTGAGTGTCGTGTCTGGCATCGCTATTACACACTACTACCATTCGAGCAAAAAAACCTACCATTCGCGCCGCAGGGCGCTTTTTTTGACCCCTTTATCGTAGAATGGATAATGGACTAAAGCATTGATGCAATTGATACAGCATCTATTTGCAGTAACGATAAAATGTCAAAAGAGGTAGAAAAGTATGAAGAGGAGAATTGTCAGCCTTCTGTTGGTCATTTGTACACTAATTACTCTGATTCCCCTGCAGGCTTTTGCCGTACAGCAGACCGATCCGGCGGACCCGGCAAATCGGATGGATCCGTCGGACCCGGCAAATACAGCAAGTTTGGAGAACCCATTTGCCGATGTAGGTGTCGGCGATTGGTTTTATGACGCAGTTCAATATGTTTACGAAAACAATATTTTTAACGGAACCTCTGATACAAAATTCACACCCAGCGGCACCATGACCCGGGGGATGTTTGTGACGGTGCTTGGCCGCATGGCCGGAGTGGACAGGGAGGAATATGACCAAGAGACGGCCTTCACCGATGTGGGCCGGTCCGCATATTATGCTCCCTATGTCGCATGGGCGGCAAAGCACGGCATCACCAGCGGTACCGGTGACGGGAGATTCTCTCCTGATGCACTGATCAACCGGGAGCAGATGGCCACCTTCTTTGTGCGATACTTTGAAATCTTCGGTGTGGAGTTTGATACCAATGAGGAAATCGACACGATCCCCGCTGACATCGATCAGGTATCTGACTACGCGAGGGAAGCGGTTTTAAAACTGTGGAAAACCGGACTGTTGAGTGGGGACGGTGTGAATTTCAATCCAAAAGCCAATGCTTCCCGGGCTCAGGCTGCTGCGCTGTGTATGCGCACGGATGCGTCGGTAGAGGTTTGGTACAAGGAGCCCGGAGTTCCCTCCCAATGTGAAAGAGAAGGAGCGGGAGTGAAAAATGATGAGCCCGGGCAAAAAAGTGCCAGGACAGTCTATTACAACTTCAGGTTTGTCACCAACGGCGGCCCAGGCATCTCCGACAGAAGCATCCGCAGCGGCGCCAAGCTCAATAATCTGCCAGTACCCTACAAGGAGAATGCCCTTTTTGTCGGATGGTGCTATGATGAAGAGCTGACACAGCTGGCGGCCAATACCGATACAGCGCAAAAGAGCACTATCCTCTATGCAAAATATGAAGAACTCCCACCACTGAATGAGGAATTTCTCACTCCGGTGGCCAGCGCTATCGACGCAGACAAGTTCTTTTCCATAAGTGTCGCTGCGCCCGCTGACATGACTATCGAAGAGTTCATGGAAGGGGTCTCGCTGAAGAACCTCAGCTCCAACGAAAACAGGGATTGGTTCAGCATTACCGGCAGTAATGGCAGCTTCACCATTTCCGGTGTGAACTATCTGGGAGAGCAGGGAGCTCAGCAGCCTGGCTTTGTGGAGGGCTCTGCATACAAGATCACGCTGGAGAACAACAGGCTCTCCTTTAAGGGACAGGATGAGGATACATGTGAATATGTGTTTACCATCAAGCGGGAGGAGATCGTCAACGTATCTCTGAATGCCGATATGAAGCAGATCTCACTTTACGATATCTCTGATCTGATCGTCAATGGAGCAAAAGCCTCCGCTATATCCATACCTGTGATCACAGTAGGTGCAGACGGCGCGCCTGCGGAAAACGGAATTACAAAAGGCAGCTTTACCTTCAGCAAGGGTACCCTTGCCGTGGGCGATACCATTATGATATATGAGGGGGACGCTCCTCCTGCCATGGATGCCGTCAATAGTGATGAAAACACTGCTTTTGTGGAGATCACGGATAAAATCGGAAATCTATATACATATAAGACAGCCTCCGCAGAGAACGTCCTTTTCACTCCGGATATTTTGCCGGTGAGTGTAGAGGCCGACACCGATGGTGATCCGGGTAATAACTCCATGACCGTTCCTGTTTCGGCCATGACATACACCGACGATCATTTTGCTATGGCCGGTCTGGACTCCATGACGACCATCGACCCGGGCGACTTTATCTCCTTCTATTCCGGTACACTGACCGGAGAAGGCACTCTCTCCGAGGGCGGCGTCTTGTGCGGGTATGCCAGGATCACATCGGTGGAAGAATCGGAGGGATCATATATCATCGCCTACCAGCCTGTTGTCCTGTCCGATGTGCAGCAGGCTATGGCAGCATATAAAAAGGAAAACATAGCCAGCGAGGATCTGCTGGAAGGAGTGGATAAGGAGGCCATTGAAGAAAGTGTTGAAAAGCAGGCGCTTGAAAGCGGCTTTGCTGAGGAAGCGGGAATGTATCTGGCGGCTCTTGCACTGGAGACAGACTCCTTCACACAGCTCAGCGACGAATTTGAACTGACTGCCGTAAAAATGACCATGAACGGCCAGCCCATCACTCAGGAGACCCTGAAAAGCATGGGCGGTGTCAAAGCCGATGTCGAGCTGAGCAAGCTACAGGCTACACTAAACAATAGGCTGGTCCATTTTAGCGGTCTCAAAGGATTGCGTCTGACTCTGGATGTGGGCGTCAAAGTGTCCATCCAATGCAATGACGATGTCACCATAGAGATCGAGATCGTGGGCTCCTTTGAGCAGGAAGTCCGTATCGATATCGGTGTTGATGGCGACGCGGTCTGGAAATGGTGGGGCATCTTCCCATACATTGCCGAATATGAGGTAACTGCCTTTGTAGAGCTGTATGAATACACCGGTATTGGTATCGAAGCGACCATTGCTACTATAGAGACTGAAGAAGATGGCTTTGGTACAAAAAATGAGACCATAGAAAAGATCGGAAAGCAGATCAAGGATCTGATGGACGAGAAGGACAAATACCTTGGCGACGGCTTGAAGACCGTCGGTGACAGCCTGGAGGAAAAGTATTCCGACATGCTGGGAAATGAGACCGACTGGGTGACGCTTTTTGAAAAAGCGCTGATCGATCAGGACTTTAATGTCCTTTTGGTCATTGCCATAAATGTTGAGGTGAAATTTGTTGTTTCAGCCAACCTGAATATCTCCCTTGGCATGGACTTCTGGTATGAGAACGCAAAGCGCTACGTCTATACCATCCAGGTCTTCTCCAACAAAGTTAAAAGCGATGTGATCGACCTGGTGGAGGAGCACTGGGAGTTTGAGTTCTATGTTATGGGGACCATGGGCCTTCGGGTCGGTATTCGTGCCGGTATAAGTGTAGGTCTGTTATCTACCAAGCTTGCCAGTGTCGGCTTCGCTGCGGAAGCAGGGGCATATGTCCGTGTATGGGGCTATTTCTACTATCAGCTCAAATATACCGCCTCCCAGGGAAGAAGCAGCTCCTATTCCGGTGCCATTTATCTGGAGTTTGGTGTCTATCTTGAAGTTACATTTGAGGCGCAGGCTATAGGTGGCAAGTTCAGTTATGAGAAAAGTCTGTTTGATAAAGAATGGCCGCTGCTCAAGGCAGGAGACAAGGACAATGTGCGTGACTTTGCGTACACGCAGAAGGCTGTCCCGGGCATCAAGCTCAAGAGCTATATCACTTCCGCCCGGCTGCCGGACAGTGTCTTTAGCATGGCCTATCTGGATCTGAAGGAGGGCATGGAAAAGGATGAAAAAGGCAACAGGGTATTGTCTGTGGCCAATTACGATGCCCCGCTGGAAGAGATCAAAAAGGACGTTGACAAGGAAAAGCTGGACGACGAAAAGAATTTCATCATCCAGATGACCAATCCCGCATTTTCATATGATCCTCACACCAACACCGTCAGTGTCACCCCCGGCAGTGAGGTCAAGCATGAGGGAGAAATGACCATCACCTGGAAAAGCAGGCCCATGGAATTCAGCTCTGTGCCCATCCGGCGCACCATACCGCTCTACTGGGACAACCTGAAGGACGGTTATATCATTGCACCCTTTACCGATGGCGGCAGCTATGTGCCCTTTATCATAAGGAAGTATGAGGAAGCGGTGACTGCTCCCGAAGATCCGGTAAAGCTGGGCTATATATTTGCCGGCTGGTACAGCGATGAAGGCTTGACTATGCCATATACCTTCCCCAAAACAATGCCCAATGTGGACACCAGTATCTATGCCGCCTGGGAGCCTGCCACCGACACTCCTTATACTGTGGAGGATTACCGCCAGAAGCTTGGCTCCAGTGAGTATGAACTGGCGGAGCGTGAAACCTTTACAGGTACCACCGACGGTACTGTCACACCTCTGACCAAGTCTTACACCGGCTTCAGGGCCCCGGAAGCACAGACGCTGGTCATCAAGGCTGATGGTTCATCCATCCTGCGTTATTACTATGACCGCCAGACATATACCGTCACCTTTGAACCAGGTGAAGCAGGCGGCGACCCCGTGGTGATCCGACTGAAATATGGTTCGACCATCGCTGCACCTCAGTTCAGTGTCAAGGGCTATATTTTCAAGGGCTGGGACAAGACCGTCAGCACTTATATGGGCGATCAGGACCTGACCTATACAGCGATTTGGGAAAAGGACATGTCTACGGAGTATCGTGTTGAATACTATGTCCAGCAGCCCAGCGGTACATATTCGCTGCAGGGTGTTGTGTACCGTACCGGTACGACAGGGGACAGTATCGAGGCCAGCAGCCTGCGCATTGATGATGCATATGCAATTGAAGGTGAGACATCCTTCCTGAATGTAACAGTGAATGGTGAGAACAGTAATACCATTAAAATCGAAGGCGGCGGCAAGACTGTTGTCAAGGTCAATTACAAACGTGAACAGCACACAGTTACATTTGAACCCGAAAACGGTGATGAGGATATCATCTACACATTGTATTCCGGCGCTGCGGTCACACAGCCGGAAGTGAGCTATCTGGGCTTCTCCTTCGTCGGCTGGTCACCGGAGCCCCCTCCGGCTGTGGGTAAGACAGATCTGACCTTCTCTGCCTTGTGGGACGGCGTCAACGGCATCGGCTACAGAGTGAAGCACATCCGTCAGGCTTTGGATGGCTCATATCCTGAAGACGGAGAGCTTGTCGAATATATTGATATGTCCGGCAAGACCGGCAGCGATACCGAGGCTGAAAAATTGACCTACGAGGGCTTTACGGCTGAGAGCTTCAGTCAGAAGAAGATCAGCTACGACGGCTCCACCGTGGTGGAGATCCGCTATAAGAGAAACACCTATCCGGTCCACTGGATAGATGATGATAAGACCGAGACGGTCCAGGTCAAATATGGCGCGGTCATCACAAAGCCTGAAGACCCAACGAAGTCGGGCTATGTGTTCGACCACTGGGATGGATTTGCAGAACAGACCATCATGACTACTGCTGATAAGACCTATACTGCAGCCTGGAGACCTGCAGCAGATACGCCGTACACAGTAAGACACATTGGCCCCGATGAGGAAGAGCTGGAGATCGAGACCAGGTACGGTATCACCGATACATGGACCGCTGCTGCTGCAAAAAATATTGACGGCTTCACAGCCACAAGTGTGAAACAGAATATAATCAAGGGTGACGGTAAAACGGTCGCTGTCATCCATTATGACAGAAAATCCTATGCTGTCTCCTGGATAGCTGATAACCAGGTCTTTGACACCACGAACGTGATCTGCGGCGACGCTGTAAACCCGCCCGGCAGTACTCCTGTAAAGGATGGCCACACCTTTGACAAGTGGCTGGATATTCCCGAGAAAATGCCTGCAGAGGATATCAGGATCGAAGCGGAGTTTGCTCCGATAAGGTACACAGTTACATTAAAAATGAGTGATGATGAAGATGCGGAACAGGAATCAATAGAGGTGGCCTATGGCAGTTCCTATGGGAAATTACCCGAACCTGTGAATACCAGCAGTGCCGCCCTGCAGTTTGAGCGATGGAAGGATGAGGAAGACAGGACTGTCAGAGAGGATACCATTGTAAACAGGAAGGAAAGTCATACACTCACGGCTGTTTGGGCTGATGAAGATACAATGGTTTATACGGTTATACATAAGCTGCAGGATACTACCGGTGACGGGTATGAAGAAAACGTTGAGACTCGTTATGGTCAGGTTGGTGAGTATACCACTGTCAAGGCAAACTTCTACAAAGGCTTTACTGCGGGTGTAATTGAGCAGGCCGTGATCGAAGACAACGGGGGTACAGTGGTGACGGTGGAATATGCCCGCAACAGTCATTGCGTCATATGGAATATAAATGGCGACGAGATTGAAGAAACCTATCTCTTCGGTCAGACCATCATTGCTCCTGTGCCTGCCCGTGCCGGCTATAGATTCGTAGGCTGGGGTGCGGATGTTCCGGACACCATGCCCGACATGGATCTGGAATACACAGCCCAATGGATGGAAAGTACATACACTGTCAGTTTCGACGGCAATGGGGGAAGAGGTATCGATCCCCTGACTGTCACCTATGGCGGCCGATACCCCGCCCTGGCAGAGAGCAGCCGTACCGGTTACACTTTTGACGGCTGGTATACGCAGGCAGCAGGCGGCAACAAGGCAGCAGCAGGCGACCCGGTTGAGATCACCGAGGATATCATTCTTTATGCACAATGGATACCGAATGAATATATAGTAAGCTTTGATCCTAACGGCCTGGAGGGGACTTTTGATGACATCACCGTGAAATATGATGAGAAGTACGGCAGCAGACTGCCCGAAGTCACCGAAACCAGGACCGGCTATTACTTCAGCGGCTGGTATACAGCGCCTGCAGGCGGTGTGGAGATTACCGGAGATACGGATGTTATGATTACCGGCAACAGCACTTTGTATGCCCGGATGGTCCCAATTACTTACACGGTGAGGTTTGTTGCCAACGACGGCAGCGACAGAAAGTACGACCAGGTCCATACCTACGACAAGATCCTGGCTTTATCGGATCTTGAGTTCAGCAGACCTGGCTATACCTTTACAGGCTGGAACACCAAAGCTGATGGAAGCGGCATCACAACTTGCAGTAACAGAGAAAGAGTGATGAACCTGACTGATGACGAGGATGAAGTGATAACACTTTATGCCCAGTGGAGCATCAACAGCTATACCGTCACCTTTAACAGCGACGGTGGTACGTCTATTGAGGCTGTCACGCAGACATACGGCACCGTTGTTGAGCAAGCCGATGATCCGACAAAATACGGCTATAACTTTGTTGGCTGGATGAATGGGGAAGAATTGATCACATTCCCTGCGGCACTTACCGACAATCTCAATCTGACTGCAAAGTGGCAGGCGGTGGAATACACTATCACCTATGTTAATATGGATGGCGTTGAAAACAGCAATCCGAAAACCTACACTGTCGAGAGAGGCAGCATTATTCTGGCCAATCCCGGCACCAGGACCGGATATACCTTTATGGGCTGGTACACCAATGAAGACCTCTCTGACAGCAGCAGGGTCATCGGTATCGCTATCGCATCGCGAAGTACGGGTGCAAGGATCTTCTATGCAAACTGGAAGGCAAATGTCTACGGTGTCAACTTTGACGACGGCACCGAGTCCAACAACGCAGGCGGCAGCATGTCGGCCCAAACCTTCACATATGATGTGGCGCAGCCGCTGCGGAACAATGAATTCACCAATCCCGGCTACAGCCTTGAGGGCTGGGCTCTTGCCCCAAGCAGCCCGTTTGTATACACCGATGGTGAGAGTGTCAAGAATCTGACGCCTTCCGGCAGCATTACCCTGTACGCACAGTGGAAGCCCATACCCTACACTATTTCCTTTACCCTGGGCTCAGGTGCTTCAGGTGTGAATAACCCGACCACCTACACCATCGAGACATCTGATATAATGCTGAAAGCTCCCTCCGGCATCAAAGCCGGTTACAGATTCCTCGGCTGGTACAGCGGTGACACTGAGGTGACTTCGATACCCAAGGGCAGCACAGGCAATGTTGCGCTGAAAGCCATGTGGGAGCACGGAGGTACATTCACGCTGGCTGTGACATCAGAAAAGGTCAGCGGTTCAGCCAGGGATGTCACCTTCACCGTGACGCGCAGCTTCCCTGCGGATGCTGTTCCAACTGCTGATATACAGTATGTCTATTACCGCACAGTGAACGGCACGGCCATTGGCGGGACGGCAGCGCCCATCCATTTCAGCCATGCGGGAGGAGAGGATATATTCCTGACCTTCGGTCCCGGCGATACCAGCAAGACCTTTGTGGTCAGAAGTGAAAGGTATCTGACCGGCAATGATGATATTGTCAACAGCTTTACAAATGGCGTGAACCGTTATTATGATGTTGAGCTGTACAAGGTCAGCAGCGCGTCCCAGATCTGTACAGGTACTCTGGGCAGCACTTCCGGTGTGCGCCGTACACTGATACAGGGTGCGGATTACAAGCTGAGCAGTTCCATCTACACAAATGAGTATACTTCTGTTATCAATACGTCGCAATTTACTGTAAAAAGCGAAGGGTACAACGGAAACAAGTCTTTCACTATAAGGACCGGATACAGCAATCTTGGAATAAAAGAAGCACAGCTGCTGTATACTCAGGCTGTTGGAAACAGCTTTGGGCTGCGTGTGAGCATGGATGCAACAGAAGAGTATGACGGCTACCAGTATGTGAAGTTTTTCAGCAGCCTGGATTCATCGCGCACAGACGAGTATAGGATCGAAATAGTGAGAGGATCCCGTGCTAAAAACTGGTATACTATATTCTTCCCGATGTTCAAAACCGCAGGTGACGTCGTGCTGAACACACACACCCCCAAAGGGATGGATTACTACAATAACTACCTCCTGTATACTCCCGGAGAGCAATTCACGATGCGCTTCAATGCGTCAGGAAGCGGGAAGGATTACTGGTATGTTGATGACATCAAGGCCTATATGAAGATTTTCGATACGGCTGAGCCTGGCGTCAAGCGTATTGCACCTATGGCATACGGTACGTACAAGAAGGGGGACATCGTTACCATTGCCGTTGAGTTCAACGAGATCGTCGGCAGTGCGTCCAATGTGACGATGAGCAAGATCGGTGCAATTCCCGTAAACAACTGGAATTATGAAAGCGGTGCCGGCACCAATATGCTGGTGTTCAAGGGCGTCCTGACCAGTGACTTCAAGGTCGATCCCAACATGAACATGACGTTGACCGGCACTAAGCCAACAGTAGGCGGCACGATCAGAGATATTTACTGATAGCGGACAGGGACGGGGCGCTGTGTTAGGCAGTGCTCCGCTCTGAAGTCCCTTAGAGATAAGCAGAGGGGCGGTCTCTCAACGGGATCATGACCTTTAGGGTGAATATGCCGTCACTGGCGCTGAAAATTGCCTGACCGCCGTGAGCATCGGCTATGGCTGCGATGCTGCGTGTTCCGTAGCCGTGTCCCTCAACAGATGTGTGGGGAAGTCCTTTTTTCATCAAAATCTTGCCGTCATAGGGGTTTTCTATCAAAATCAGCAGATTGGCCTTATGGACAGCGGCCTTGACAGACATGGTCCTATGCTTCGGGTCGGGGCGGAGGACAGTGGCAGAAATGGCGTTTTCAAGACCGTTTGAGAGCAGGGAGCAAAGCTCCGTGTCGCTCAAAGGTATCGAACCGGGCAGCTTTGCATCCACGGTCATCGTGATCCCTGCATTCTTCGCTTTGGCAGCAAAGCTTGACAAGATCAAATTGACTGTTTCGTTTTCACAGAAACGGATCGGGGTTATTGCATCTATATCGGACTGCGCAGTATTCAGATAGGTTTTGATTCTTTCTATACTGCCTTCGGTTGCCATACTCTGCAATATACCGAGATGATGGCGCATATCGTGACGGTAAGCGGCGGCGGCACTCTGCATCTGCCGCAGTGATATGAGCTCCATATGGGCGCCGTGGAGCTGGGCTGACAGCATATCCCGCTCTCTGCTGGCAATCGCCTGCTTTTGCTCTTCAATGTAGTGAAGGACAATAAAAACAAAATAGAGGACCGATAACACAGAGGGCATGAACTGGACCGCCCCCTTTGCGCCTGTGTAAAGCAGATCTGTATAGATCGTGGTGATGTAATCGAACAAATAGAAAAACAGCGGAACGGCGCCAAGCAGAATGCATGATTTGACGGATTTCTGCATCAACTGACGAAGGGTATCGGCCACTAACACCTGAAAGAGGTAATATGCCAGGAATATGGCTATGATATAGACAAGATGCTCGCCCAGTTCACTGCCGATGACCGCGCCGCCAATGCTGCCGATCCAACGGGGCAGCTGACAGCACAGGTAGGCGGTGAGTACGCTGACAGTGGAAATAAGCCAGGAGTGCTTCAGATATATAGTGAGGAAAAGGATCATAGGCAGATGGATGATCAGGGGGTACAGCTTTGACGTTAAATCCAGTCCAAACAGCCTCCAGCTGAAGAATTGCACAAGAAGGAGAATGAAGATACAGATGCCGGCAGCAAACCTGTTCCTCCGCGTATGCTCCATGCCTGCGAAGCAGACTGACAGCGCGGCTCCGAAGACCAGAGAAAAACCAAATCGAATAAGTCCAATGTATGTCGTTAACATTCAACACCGCCTGTTCTGACCAATATCAGATCTGGCATACAGCCCTGCATCAGATCTTCTGCTTTGCCCAATACCAGCTCTTTCGCATAGCTCTATTTCAGATCTTCCGCTTTGCCCAACACCAGCTCTTCCGCCTCAGAGAACAGGTACTGTGTATAGGCTGTCCTCACCTGAGTATAGGCTGCTCTGGACACAGGCACCCGCTTTTCCGATACAGTGATAAGCTCTCCCTGCCGTAGTTCCTTAACCCACTGCAGATTAACGAGATAGGAGCGATGCACCTTGATAAAACCTGGTCTTTTCAGCAGAGCCTGTTCAAAGTCAGCCAGTCTGCCGGTTACCTCCCGCGAGCTGCCGTCTGTAAGATAAAAATACAGCTTTTTTGCGCTTACCTCTATGTACTCTATTTTCAAATAAGGAAGGCTGAACAGCCTGGCATGGGTTTTGATGAGCAGTGCATCCTCCGGCTTTTTTAGATCGTCCAGCAGTTTGTCCAGAATAGGGAACAGCTTTTCCTCTGATGCGGGCTTCAATATGTAATAGTATGCCCGCACGCTGTAGCTCTCCACCGCATATTCCGGTGAGGAGGTCAGGAATACGATCTGTACCCGGCTGTTGCGTTCCCGGATCTCGCGGGCTGCCTGCATACCGTTGATACCGGGCATCAGCATGTCCAGCAGCAGCAGATCGTAATCCCTGCTGTCCATCGAGACAAGAAGCTCCGTGGCATTCTGAAAGCTCGCATAGGAAAGCTCTGCATTGCGCCCGCGCTTGTATGATTCCAGCAATGAAGCGATCTGCTGCAGATCCCGGATATCATCATCACAAATTGCTATCTTCAGCCGGTCCACCCCTCTCATACTTTACATAACTATTTTACTGTAATTCCTGCTTTTCTTCAACCGGAAAACGTGGTCAGGCTTGCGCAATTCACTGATTTGGCAGGGGTTGGGAAATCGAGGGATCACGCAGGCTGATCCACGTTTTCCGACTCCCGCATTTCAGGCTTAAATCACTACCATTCAGGCAAGAAGTAATTTTCCGTTTGGTTTATTTGGTAATATATTTATGAGTATTTAGAAACAAGAGAGAGGTGTGACATCACGTGCTCATTTTAATAGCTTGCATTATTGCAGGCATATGCGCAGCAGGATTTGTGACGATCTGGTTTGTGACTGCATATGCAGAACTGTCGGCAAAGCGAAAAAGCCTTGCCGATCTTGATGAGCAGCTGCGCCTGCACGAAGAGCTGTACGCTCAGTTGAGAGACAGGGCTGACGCGCACCCATCCGCTGGGATGCTGGAAACCAGCAGGATGCTCTGCCGTGAAGCGTCTAAAAGCTATAACCGCATCCTGCGCAAGCCAATGAACCGCATTCCTGCCCTGTTGATGGGCTTTCGGGCTGTGGACGAGGGGAACGATATTTTGCGGCGATGATATTTGTTGAGGCAGCATTCTGTATCGGGTTAATTATTGAAAACAATGTGATATCGGTAACAATCCATATGCTGTTAACATAAACTGATACTATTAGTTAACCTTTTACAGGGAGGTATTAGCCATGCTTTCAAGCATTGATTTTATAAAGCAATCCATTGGTCTGCATTTGTTTTTTGCAAGAATCATGAAAGAACACTCGTTTTTCCTTGAAGCGGGGTTTACACCGAGGGACGCAAGCTTTACACAACAGGCAGACGCTTTTCGCAGAGAATTTGATGGAATCCTTGGAGAAGCTATTTCTGTTTCAAATGGTGTTGTCAATCCGGGAGTCCTTCAATCAGGAGAAGTAATAACCCCTTTCACTTTGAATGCAGAAATGGCAACCACATATTTCACAGGGGTGCAGATACCGACTCAACTGACACAGGCGGAAGCAGGACTGTCAGGCGGCGGTATGATAACGGTCAGTCCTATCCTGGAACAATATGTATCCGCACTCAACCAAAGGGCTATAAATGCAACTGCTGCGTTGATCCAGTTCAAATCAAACATTTTATCTAATGTTACAAGCTGCAAAATGTTTACATTTAATTATCCCTTGTTGATCATACACATAATCCGAGAGGCAGAATTATATCTCTTGCAGCTTAGACGACTTCAAAACAGGGAACAGATAAGTCTGGAAAGAGAAGCCTATGATCTTGAATTTTTCTGGAACAGGCAAATGGCAGAGCATGCCAAGTTTATTCGGGGATTGCTCGACCCGACAGAGGATGCTCTGATCAGTCAGGCTAATAATTTTGGAAATGAGTTTGACCAATTAACAGCACAAGCGAAGGCGGCAATAGATACGAATGCTCCACTGTCTAAAGTTACAGGCGAAAGCTTAAAGGCAACTGAGAATCTGCGGAACTTCAAAGCACAGGGTACCCAGGGTATTCTTGCATGCAAAGTAAAATCGATCATTATACCGCTGCTGGGCGATCATGTCCTGCGTGAGGCGAATCATTATCTGCGGCTGCTTAGAATGTTTGAAAGAAGGTAATTATAAAAGAAGATTGAAAGGCTTCCGTTGTTCGACAGAGGACAGCGGGAGCTTTTTTATTGTGAGCGTAAACAAGATGACAATTGCGATATGTGCAGTCCGGATAAATACAAGAATAAGGGAATTATGCAAGCCTGACCCCGTTTTTTATGTTGACACTATATGTTGTATGTGGTAACATAAACACAACAAAGTATTGTTGTTACAGGTGACTGTACTTGACAGTTAAAAGGGAAGCAGGTGGAAATCCTGCACGGTCCCGCCGCTGTGATGGGGAGGCATTTCATACAGAGTCCACTGGTTAGATCCCGGGAAGGAATGGAGTGTCGTTGAGCCAGAGTCAGAAGACCTGCCTGTGATATTGCACTATGATCTCTACGAGCGATAGAGGGGTGTCGGGTACTCTATGTGTATTTGGGTACAGCATAGGTGTTATGCTTTCACTGGCCTCTCGGCGCTTGTCGGGAGGCTTTATTTATGCGGATTATCTAAAAACTCAGTCAAAGAGGGTGCAAAGCAGAATGATTACAAAGATCAGAAAGAGAGATGGAAGGGAAGTCCCATTCAGTATCGAAAAGATCGTAAATGCCATTTTCAAAGCAACCAGAGCGGCAGGAGAGGATGATTATACAGCAGCTCTGACTCTGGCGGAAAAAGTAGTAGATAAGCTGGATAGAAGCTTTGACAGGAAAACTCCGGGTGTTGAGGAAATACAGGATATCGTTGAAAGAGTTCTGATCGAAGAGGGATATGCCGGGACCGCCAAGGAGTACATACTGTATCGGGCCGAGCGGACGCGCATCAGGGAAATGAATACCCGGCTGATGAAGATCTATGAAGATCTGACCTTCAAAGAATCCAGCGATAATGATCTAAAACGTGAAAATGCCAACATTGACGGTGACACGGCTATGGGGACCATGCTCAAATACGGTTCCGAGGGTGCAAAACAGTTTCACGAAATGTATATTCTGAAGCCCGAACACACGAGGGCTCATAAAGACGGTGATATCCACATACACGATTTGGATTTCCTGACGCTTACCACCACCTGCTGTCAGATCGATATTGTCGAGCTTTTCAGCAATGGCTTCAGTACAGGGCATGGTTATCTGAGAGAACCCAACGATATTCAAAGCTATTCGGCCCTGGCATGTATCGCTATCCAATCCAATCAGAACGATCAGCACGGTGGACAGAGCATACCAAATTTTGATTATGGAATGGCTCCGGGTGTTGCTAAAACTTATTCCAGACTTTACAGGCAGAATCTGATCAAAGCATTGGAATTATTGTCCGATAGGGAAGATGCAGCAACACTGGCCAACCTTGTTTCAAAAAAACTGGCGGACAGGGACAATGCCTATCCGACCCTTGTACCAAGTGAAAAGTACTTTGAACTTGAGCAGGGATATCTTATGGAATATATACAGGATGCTGTTGTTATCCGGAGAGCACAAGCTTTTGCGGCGGAAAAGGCGCAGGCGGAAACCGACAGGAATACGTATCAGGCAATGGAGGCTTTTATCCACAACCTGAATACAATGCACAGCAGAGCAGGTGCGCAGGTGCCTTTCAGCTCCATAAACTATGGTACCGATACATCTCCCGAGGGCAGGCTGGTCATCAAAAATATTCTGCTGGTGACTGAAGCGGGTCTTGGTAATGGAGAGACACCCATATTCCCTGTACACATATTCAAGGTTAAGGAAGGAGTCAATTATGATCCCGGTGATCCTAACTATGATATGTTCAAGCTTGCCTGCAGAGTCAGCGCCAAAAGGCTGTTTCCGAACTTTTCCTTCCTGGATGCCCCCTTCAACATCAAATATTACAGGCCCGGTCACCCCGAAACAGAGATAGCCTACATGGGCTGCAGGACCAGGGTGGTGGCCAATGTGTACGACCCTTCCAGAGAAATAATAAACGGGAGAGGAAATCTGAGCTTTACCACTGTGAATCTGCCGCGGATCGCGCTAAAGTGCAATAACGATATCAGCATGTTCTATGATGAACTGGATAAAAAAACTGATCTGGTGATCGATCAGCTTTTGGAAAGGTTTAAGATACAGGCTCAAAAAAAGGTCAAAAACTATCCTTTTCTGATGGGTCAGGGAGTATGGATCGACTCCGGCAAGCTCGACTGGGAGGATGAGGTCGGGGAGGTCCTTAAGCACGGGACCCTTACAGCAGGATTTATTGGACTGGCAGAATGCCTGAAGGCGCTGATCGGCAAGCACCATGGTGAATCTGAAGAAGCACAGAGGCTCGGTCTGGAAATAGTGGGACGCATGCGGAAACGTATGGATGAGGCCGGTAAAAAACACAAAATGAACTTCACTCTGATCGCAACTCCCGCCGAAGGTCTGTCGGGCAGATTTGTTAAAATGGACAGGGAGATATTTGGCTCCATTGAAGGCATTACCGACAGAGAGTATTACACAAACAGCTTCCATGTCCCGGTATACTATGAAACGAGTGCCTTTGACAAGATAAGGATCGAGGCCCCCTATCATGAGCTGACCAATGCCGGGCATATAACATATGTTGAGGTGGATGGGGATCCGACCCAGAACCTTCAGGCCTTTGAGAAAATCATAAGGACGATGAAGGATGCGGGGGTTGGCTACGGCTCTGTCAATCACCCGGTGGACAGGGACCCTGTATGCGGATTCACCGGAATCATAGGCCGGACATGTCCCTCTTGCGGCAGAGAGGAAGGGGATGTCAGGTTTGAGAGGATAAGGCGTATTACCGGATATCTGGTTGGTTCCGTTGACAGATTCAATGATGCAAAGAGGGCTGAGGAGCACGACAGGGTTAAGCATATGTCCTTCTGCATGTGATCGCTTGGTGAATTCAGATGAATATTTATATACAAATCGCAGGAATTGTAAAAGAATCTATAGCAGATGGGCCGGGATTACGATTGGTGGTCTTCGCGCAAGGCTGCAAGCATAACTGCCCTGGCTGTCATAACCCGGAAACCCACTCTTTTGACGGGGGTACATTGGTGACAGTGGACGCCATACTTGAGCATGCAAAAGGAAATCCTCTGCTGGACGGCATCACATTCAGCGGAGGAGATCCCTTTGAGCAGGCCAAGGCCTTTGCTGTTCTTGCCCGGCAAGCTAAAAAGCTGGGTCTGGACATAATGACCTATACCGGCTACACCTATGAATACATTCTGGAGAACTCGTCAAGACACAGGGGCTGGGAAGAACTGCTCGATGAAACCGACATACTTGTGGACGGCAGGTATGAAGCGGCTAAAAGGAATCTTCTCTTGAAATTCCGTGGTTCGGAAAACCAGAGGATGATCGATGTAAAAAGGACAAGGGCAGAAAACAGGATCGTTCTTATGGATTGACAGATCAACGGATCTGTCCGACCGGCCAAATTTAAACTAAGGGCTTTTTATACTGTGGTGTGCAAAAACCTCGTTGCCTGGGCGCATAAATGCTGTTCTAAGGGCTCCAAACCTTCAAATGAACCCAAAAAACCCTTAATTTATTGAATAATCTCAATAAAATCAATGGAATCGTGCCCAGACAACGCGGTTTTTGCACACCCGCTGTGTATTGCCCAACAGTTATTGCCCAAATTATGACTGCATTCATTCGCAGGAGAAAGTTGATTTACGAAAGCTGGCGTGACACATAGGCACCTATTGTCTGACTTCAGCCCATTAAGTGTTTATGCAGCACGCCGGACAGCCTTGATTATCAGGATGACGAGGGGCAAGATAAAGCCAAGGATTATGTTTACCGGCATGCTGATATAGCTTGTGAAATTTTCAAGCTCGAATTTATTTTGTGCTATGTAAAGTGAAAATATATAAGCAAATATCATAACCGGACTTATGAATGGTTTCACATCTGAAAGAGAGAAAAGTGACTTTATTATACTTACTATTGCATATGAAATAACGGAGATTGTTATGAAGTCTGCAATGACCCAGGACACCACAGCAATTGACTCGATACGCTCGATGGTTTCCAATACGGATATGCTTTTTACCACAAAAGCATAAGCTGAAGGGACCCGTTCGATGACGGAATAGCCATATACCCCGATCGTCTGTATCAGCAGCATCATCGTTGTGATCAGCAGATAGACTGATCCCTGCAGCCCAAATCTTTTTATATGCTCCTTATCGTTTATTTTATCTCCGAAGAAGAAAATGAACGTAAAGATACTCCATATGCTGATAACAGAGTAGGATGACTTTATCAGGGGCAAAGCATCATAGTATGTGACAGGAAACAGATTTATTACTTCAAAATTCGGTATAGTAAGCACAAAAAGAATGATGAAAATGCAGGTAAGTATCAAAAAAAGGAATTCTGCAGTTCTGGATATGTATACGATTCCTCTGCGTAGAGTAAAAAAAGCAAGTGCAAGGATCGTCACAGTAAAAAAGCTTATCGGTGTGCTGGGAAGCAGTGATGATAAAAACCTTTCGGCAAAATTTCTTACGATTATACCAAGTGAGATCATCAGCCATACCAGATAAAGTGTTATTACTGCTGATCCGAAAAATTTGCCTAGGGTTTTGTAAATAATATCTGAAAGGTTTGCCCCTTTACTATCTATAAATAACGCCTGAATGATATAGACAAGGCAGACAAAAGGCAAAAGAGCCACAACAGGAGACAACCACCCGGCCCGTCCAGCAGTCTTCGCCGCATATGCCGGAAATATCCGTATAGCTGCGGAATACACAAACATAAGAAAGAGTATGACTGCCTGACGTATAGATATTTTTTCTCTTGATGACAGCAATTGTGGTCAATCCCCCTTTCCTGCGATCGAAAATATTATTTTTGAAAAACTGTCACGCGCCGGATCAGAAAAGTAAAATATAGCGAAGGCAGCGACCAGCAGCATGAAAACTGCATATACATACAGATCCTTCTTTCTGTTTTGGGATACCAGATCCCTGATGTCCGATATGCTGACGGTGGCAATGACTAATAGCAGGTAAACCATATTCACTCCTTCATCCTGTTTCCGCTGGGATCTCTGATATCATAGGTTCTTTGGATCCTTGACTCTACCTCTACATCGATTGGTATACTGGTGAAAATCTGCATCCACCGATCTTTAATCTTATGCCATTTTAACGGCCTGCTGAGCCGTATCCCGTCACATATCTCAAGGCAGTCGGATTTTAGCTTCAAGACTTCTTCGAGAGCCTTTTTCATCTCATTTTCAAGTATCTTCGATTGCTGGGATTCCATATGAGAGATAGAGAGCTCATCTGTAAAACTGGTTTGGGATTGTATTTCACCAATGTTGCTGGTGACCTTTGCTTTGAGCAGAATGCTTTCCAGTTCGTCCCCGTTGAAGTATGGAATCACCTTTGTATCGCTGTCGATGATCTCAAGGGATGCATCCTGGCCTGTGGTGTCTTTTACTGTAACGATGGAAGACTCAACAGTGTTCGTAATGAGATTCACACCTCGTGATATATCGGTCCCTATAAATCCTGACAGCTTAAATCCACTGAAAATAGCATATCCACAGCTTTCTATATCCTTGACCTGCTTTCCCGTCTCATTATCGCGATTTGTCAGGTATATGCATGGGACCCGTGCAGATGCATGATGCACATCGATAAAGCGTATCAACTTGTGGACCTTTATTTCTTCTGAAGTGCTGAGTAATTTCAGATTCTGTCCCAAGCTATCAAGTTTATCAAGAATAAAAAAGCCGGTCTGATTGAACAGTTCGATCATATCTTTGGCAGTCGAACCCTTTACTATGTATACTTTTGACTCGATACGCAGCTCATGATCGCGTATTAAAAAGTCAAGATATTTGGCAATGTTATCTTTAGCGGCTTCCTCTCCTATAAGGTAATACTCCGAGTGGCCCCAGAAAATATTTTTACTGCTGTGGGTCTGGACATTTCTGACAGCATCGAATATGGTCTTACCTCTTGAGGTCAAAACCAAAGCTTTTGATTTACTGCTGCCGGTATTTCCATCAGTGCTTCTTGCCATGCCTTCTGAACTCTCCTGTTCGCCCCCCGCCTCTAGGTTTTTGCTTGCAATTGTCAGCATACAGTCATTGGTCTCGCCCGGCAATCTATCGATCCCGATGACCTGAACAAGCTGTAGATCATTGATTTCCTTGCTTTTTGGCAGAATACTGTATTTACATCCTGCAAGGCCTGCCAGTAAAAGAATGAGCACTGCTCCGACAATTATCCTTCTCATATTCCGCACCTATTGCTGACGTATTTTATTTCCCGTTTTAAGACTTATGGGACGTTTTTTCATTAGATACAGGGGCACCCGTATAATGGTATCCTTTGCGATATCACGTCCGTCATTTGCCACAAAGGGGGACAAATAGGGAACTCCAAAGGTTTCCAGTGTACTGAAATGGTATATGAGCAGCAGGAAGCCCAGGGAGAGCCCATAAAGCCCCGCAACGGTTGCAAATATCACAAACAGCAGTCTGCTGATTCTGAGAGCATTGGAAAAATCCTGGTTGGGCATCGTGAAGCCTGCCAGACCGGCTATGGCAATAATGATGACAACCACCGGTGATATGATTTTTGCCTGAACAGCAGCTTGCCCTACGACCAGAGCACCTATGATCGAGATAGTCTGTCCGATGGTCTTCGGCAGACGAAATCCGGCTTCGATCAGTACTTCAAACGCCATTAGCATGAAGAGTATAGAGGATGATGTGGGAAAGGGTACCTCCTCTTTGCTCTTGATTATGGAGATGGCAAGCACCGTGGGTATCATTTCCTGATGGAATGTTGTTATAGATATATAAAATGCAGGCAGCAGCAGTGTTATCACCGAATTGACAAATCGCAGGCCCCGAAGGAAGGAGCTGACGATATAATTCTGGGCATAATCCTCCGGAGCCTGAAAAAACATATTCAGGGTCGCTGGGATAATATAGGCTGTCGGCAATCCATCTATAAATAACCCTACTCTTCCTTCCAGTATATTGTGGCAAAACTTGTCGGTCCTTTCCGTGTTCAGGATCAAGGGGAACAGGGTGTGTTTATTATCTATTATGTTCTCCTCGATGATCCCGGCGGTAGTAGCACCGTCGATATCCATATCGTTCAGGCGCTCCAGCACTTCATCGACGATCCTTTTGTTAGTCAGGTTTTCTATATAAATGACAGCGATTGGTGTTTGCGATTGTTTTCCCACAATGGTTTCCTTTATCCGCAAATAGGGCGTGTGGATTTTTCGCCGTACCAGTGATGTATTGACCCGAAGAACTTCGATGAAAGAATCCTTTGACCCTTTAAGGGCGCTCTCGTTTGTCGGTTCGGCTATACTTCTTTTTAAGAAGTTTTTTATGTCAAAGGTGATGGCCTTTTTCTCCTTGTCAAATACCAGAGCCACCGCGCCATCCAGAATATCTGCAAGAGTCTCTCCAAGACTGATGCGCAGTTTCCGGGAAGAATGATATATCGTGCCATGCTCGATCAGGTCGATGAGGCTGTCGTTATCTTTGGCTGCTTTGAGGACATTTTCCTGTGTCAGGGGCTTGAGAACATCATCATTGACTATCTTTGTATCGACCAGGCCGTCAACAAAGACGACTGTTACCGGCAGATCACGGCAGCCGTTTATATAATGCAGCTGATAAATGACATCGCTGCTGTCGGATAAAATATCCCTGATGTTTTCAGCAGTAACCTCCTTATCACTGAACTCAGAGGTTTCCTTATTATCCTTTTCCCTGTTTGCTTTGTATGTTTTTGTTTTTTTGCTGTTTCTGGCTCCGGCAAATCTCACCTTTGTATTTTCTCCTATTATAAGCAGTTTTTATATGTGCCTATAGTTTCCCAATAAGAATAATTTATTCGATATGGGCCAGCCTCAGACGATGGGCCGGTATTGACAAGGTGCGGCGAGCCCTGGTGCCCTGAGGGCATATCTCCCTCCTCATTGGAATGCGCAGATGCAATAAAATTTTTCTGCCGAGCGTAATTTGTGAAGAAAATTATCGCCTGTTTGATAATTTACCTTTGATGATGCGTTATAATTGGGATGATAGGGACTTGAGCAGCAAGGTGCATTCCGGCAGTAAGCACGGCCGGCTGTACGCGTGGATCAGTCTGCTGAAACAGAGATATACAGGAGGTGCAGACAATATGATAATTGCTTATGAATCAAAAACAGGCTTTACCAAAAGATATGCCGATATGCTTGCGGAAAGGACAGGGTCGAAGGCTTATCGGGCAAAAGAGCTTCCGCCGGCCGATAAGGATGAAGAGATAATATTTCTTGGCTGGATCATGGCCGGGAAGGTACAGGGACTTGATAAAGTCAGAAAGCGCAATGTTATTGCTGTATGTGCATCAGGTACTGCCCGGACTGCCGAACCTGACAATGAAACGGTTATTGCAAGGAACAAGATAGAGGATAAACCGTTTTTCTATCTGCGGGGTGGATGTTTGCCTTTAAAAGAGCTCAAAGGTCTGGATAAAATTTTGATGGCCATGTTCCTGAAGATGCTCAAGAGCCGCAAAGAGAAAGATGAGGAGCTCGAAGAGGGTATTTCGAACATCGAGAACGGTTTTGACGGTGTAAGGGAGGAAAATCTTGAGCCCGTGCTCCAATGGCTGAGCACCAGGTGATGGGGCAATGAAGCAACAGTCTGGATATGATGCAGGATGATGCGTTCAAGGATAATGAGTCCGTAGGATCTATTATGGAGCGGATCTCTGATCCTCACGGCAAACGATAAAAGAGAGAGCATACCCGGCCTCAGCCTTGATATGCTCCCCTCTGAAATGAATTTACGACAGCTTTGAGTCATCAAATGTGAAATATTGGCGTGCTATTCCTTGGCAAAATGCAAATCCTATATATAAAAAATAGAAGGAAGTGTGCATGAATGGATGAGCCCAATATCAAAACGCTGAATGAACTGCTCAAAGGCGAGCATATGGCCATACGCGGCTATGAAAGCGCGATGCCGTATCTGAGTGAAAACACCCGAAAGGAAATCAGCGGAATTATTAGAGATCACAAAGAGCATGCTCTGGAAATCTCGGACAGGATAACCAAGCTGGGCGGGATGCCCGTTGAATCCACCGGCATGGCAGGTGCCATGTCTCAAATCATGTTAAAGGCTGAAGGCTTGGTACAGGATGAAAAAAGTATGCTCACAAAGCTGTATGACGGCGAGGACCAGGGCATTGCCGCGGTAGAGAAGGTCTCTGAAGGCGATCTTGACAAGACGAGCATGGAGATGGTCCAAAAAATGCTTCGTACCGATCATGACCATCTAAAAAAGCTGCAGCAACTGATTAACTGAAAAAGGGGGGCAGCTTGAGCAATTCCCTTATTCCTGCTGTGAGGCAATAAAGCAATTACTCAAGCCTGACCCCTCTTTTTATTGCTCCAGCCTCCAGATATGTTTATCCGCTCGGAACGGCAGGCAGGACAATGCGCCGAATATTCCTATCACCAGGAACAGCAAAGCGGCCCCGGAGCCTTTTCCTGCTCCGAACAGTACGACCAACAAGCTGTTCAGCGGCTGTGCAGCCATAAATGGCTCGAATACTCTGTCGACTAAAAGGCCGCCGCACAAATATCCCAAGGGAATGGTAAAGAACTGCAGGGTATTTCTTGCGGAATAGACCCGTCCCTGCATCTCCACGGGGATTTTTGTACGAAAAAGCACATCCATATTGGCGCCCATAACAGGTATGAATACCCATCCAAGGACAGCGCCCAGACACCACACAGGTATGCTTCTGCCAAAGGCAAGGATGAAATTCTCCGTACTCATGGCAAAAAGCAGGCTATTGAATATGACACGGACACGGCTCTTTGGTGCCGGCAGCATGGTGACCAAAACACTTCCAAACATCGTTGCCAGCCCTGTAGCAGTATTGACCATGCCCAGGGCCAGCTCTCCTCCGCCGGTACGGGAAAGCATCATTGCCGGCAAGGCAGCATTGAAGATGGAGGCGGTGAAATTGATTATGGCCAGAAACAGGATCAGATCCAGGATCCCCCGGTTGTCCCTGAGATACCGCAATCCGCTTTTTGCAGCCTGCAATACTGTCTCGTTGCCGGTGGTGTTCTGTTTCGTGCTTTCAGGGATCCGTATAAAGCACAGCAGTGCCAAAAATGCTGTGACGAAGGTGATCAAATCAAACAGGATCACGACCTGTATGCTTGTAAAAGAAAGCAGTGCCGCAGCCAACACAGGCGTCAGGACAGTTACCAGCGAATTTGACAGGGAACGCATCCCGCTGACCTTCTGATAATGCTGTTGGGGAACCAGCAGACTGATGGCCACATCTGATGCAGGCTGCTGTATCGTGTTCATCAACCCGTTCAGGGCATTGATCAAATACAGGTGCCAAACCTGCAGGCTTCCTGTTGCCATCAGAATAAACACAAATATGGTACAAAGCGCTGCAAAGCTGTCACTGATCAGCATTGTGACCTTCTTGTTCCATCGGTCAGTCAATGTGCCTGCGAAGATACTCAGCAGGACATAGGGTGCATATGAGCAGATGGCTAAAAGTGAGGTCGTAAGCGCCGACCCATGCTGCTGATAGGACCAGATCACCAATGCGAAGTTGGTCATAGCGCTGCCAAGCGCCGAAAAGGATTGTGTCACCCATAAAATCAGGAAAGTATGAAGCTCCCTGACAGTCGTCATTAAATTTTTATTCATAACTTTGCTCCTCTTTCATTTAAAATCTTTATTGATCAAATGAAAGTGCAAAGCCGGACGGACGAACCCGGTCCGCTCCGTGCAGCTTCGTCCGATTCAGGCTTTGCACGGAGCATCAACAATGCAGAGCTTCATTTCAGTTCCCCCTGGATCTGCTCAAAATAAATTAATGCTATTTTACTATAATTATGGTTCCAAAGCCATACTGAATATACTGATCATTGGTTTGGCAAGCATGAGCCTGTTACAAGAGCCGGCGGCTTGCACACCAGGCCCAGCGGCAATTGCCTGCTATGCTTGGAAGGAATGTGGACGAATGTTATAATAATGAGAGGTATTGAAAATCAGGAGAGATCGGAATGAAGAAAGTAAGGATAACAGTGATGAGGCAAACGGTCTATCAGGACTTGATAGATGAATATGAAAATCCGATACAGGACCCTTGCGGTATGAAAGAAGGGCAGGTTTTTACAGCCAACGGGTGGGAGAAGCCTGAAGGAATGTGCGACAGTGCCTGGGAGAGCATGTCTGCTTTTGTGATGACCCTTGCCTATGGCGGTGAAGACATTTATAACGGCTGGATGAAGAATAAGAGGTCGGCGATGATCTCGTGCAATGACGGCTTTCGTCCTGTGAGCTTTTTGATAGAGGCGCTGGATGAGGACGCAAAATAAAGTGTCAGGCGCGACACTTGGTCACATATTTTTGTACAAACAAAAGCATATCTATATATTCTTTTTGCTTCGGAGGCTAGATTATTGGCAGGCATATATCCAATAATTTTCTAACTGTCGTACCAGGAACAAAAACAGGAATTTCATTAATCTCAATTCCATATACAAGAAAATAATGGGAAATAAAGGTAGAAATATGTTGTATATTGAATTACCCATAATGTAAAGCATTTTATTTTGTGGGTATATTTTTCTGCGCGGAAGATGTGACAGCCATTGCAGGCCTTCCGGTGTCAGAGAGCATGTGTATGTGATAGAAGGAATAACGATGCAGATGGAAAGATGAGGTGTGTATGTACAGACTGCTTATTGCTGACGACGAACAGATCGTCCTGGACTCGATCAGGTTCATAGTGGAGAAAAACTTTACTGATGTGATCATCGTCGGAACAGCAAGATCTGGCCGTGAAGCGATAGAGAAGGCGGAAAACCTGAAGCCCGACATTGTTTTCATGGACATAATGATGCCCGGGATCAACGGCATCGAGGCGATAAAAGAGATTAGGACCAGACAGAGCAATGTCACATTTGTTATCCTGACAGCATATGATCAGTTCGATTTCGCCAAGGAAGCTGTGGAACTGGAGGTCATGGAATACCTGCTGAAGCCTGTGAGCCAGAACAAGATAGTAATGACGCTGAAAAAATCTGTTGAGGCCATAAACAGGGAGAGGGACAAATGGAAACGAGAGCTGGAGCTTAAAGAAAGGCTGGAGAGTGTATTGCCCATTGTTGAAAATGGATTTATCTACTCAATGCTGTTTTTTGATGACTTCAGCAAGGAGTTTGGAGTATATAAGGACATCTTTGAGCTGAATGAGGAGAATGGGTATGTGGTTACGGTCAAATTCACAGATGGGAAAGGAGAGGGCAGTACCGGGAACCAGACAAGTCTCAGAGACAGAAGCCAGACCCTTTATCCCTATATGAGAGAGTCCTTCAAGCGAAAGTGCAAATGTCTTGTAGGACCCTTGATGCTGGATAGGTTTTTTGTATATATCCCGGCACACCCAAAGGGCGATGAGCAAACTATGAAGCTGGAAGCCATAGCCATAGCGGAGTATGTTTACAGCTCGCCGGCCGAAAGAGGAAGGATGGATGCCGCCATAGGGATCGGAAGGGTATACCCCGCCCTGGAGAACATCTCCAGGTCTTATGAGGAATCCATCAGGGCAGCCAGATTTCTGGCCGACAGCGGTATAATGCATATAATGGATGTCCCTGCTGATGCAGGTGCCGCATCAGAATATCCTTTGGCAAAGGAAAAGCTGCTGCTGGAAAAGGCGGCCTCGGGAGATACGGAAGCGTGCCTGCAAGTATTCGACCAGATCTATGACTGGCTGCTGAATGAGTACACTTCCAGCCTTTACAGTATCAAGAAGAGGCTGTTGGAGCTGATGGTCATGATACACCGCATAGGGATAAATTACAAGATCAGGAATGATGGATATTTCAAGATAGATGACTATGTGGAGGACCTGCTGAGCATAGAAGACCCTGTAGAGCTCAAGGTGTGGTGCAGGGAAAGGATCGAGCATGTTTCACAGGGAATAGACAACATGATGGGAAAAAGGGTCAACAGCCTTATTCTCAAAGCGGTCAACTATATCAAGGAAAACTATAGAAATGAAATCGCCCTTGAGGATATTTCCAGAGAAGTCAATATCAGCCCTCATTACTTCAGCAAGCTCTTCAAGGAGCAGGTGGGTGAAAACTATATCGATTACATCACCTCTCTGAGGATCCAAAAGGCAAAGGAGCTTCTTGTGGAAAACCGGCTCAGCATCAAGGAGATCTGTTTTGATATAGGCTATGCCGACCCCAACTATTTCAGCAGGCTGTTCAAAAAAATTGCCGGAGTCACTCCCACGGAATACAAGGAGGCAGCCTGCTCCGGTGAGATGACTGTATTTGCAAGACACTGCTATTAGCAGGAGGGGAGAGGTGCCGCTATGATTCGTAAAAGGAATTTGCTGAATAAAAAAGTATTTGTGATCATTGTATTGCTGTTTGTATCCATTATCTCGAGCTGCGGCTTTGCCAATGCCGGCAGGATGCTTTCGTCGGGAGGATCTCATGGGGCTGCAGCTGATGCATCAGGTGCGGGTCCGGCAAAACAGTCCGGGGGAGTATCGGAGGGCTACCGTGCCGTGTGTTATGACGGCGCTGTCTTCATGGCTGTGGGATCAAATGGCAGGATCGACAGGATAATGCCCGACAAGACTGTGATCAGCTCTCCCGCTGTCACAAAAGCCTGTCTGAACGGCGCAGCATCCATGGACGGCATCGATGTAGCTGTGGGGGATGGCGGTGTCATACTCGCTGCAAAGGACGGCGGAGATTTCAGGAAGGTAAAAAGCGGTACCGGCAGATCCCTCTACAGCGTGGCTGCATTCAACGGTACATTCTGGGCCGCCGGTGCCGGCGGTACCCTTCTTTATTCTTCTGACGGCGAGCATTGGAAATCGATGAAGACCGGGATAAAAAAATCCATCCTTTCCATCGCGGCAAATGAAAATATGTGCATGGCCATTGCCGGTGAAGGGCTGATACTGATGTCTGCGGATGGAAAGGAGTGGGATGTGCTGGACTACAACACATTTTACAAGGGGTATACGGAACCGTGCTTTTTCCGAAGCGTCAGCGCCTGCGGAGATACCTTCTTTATAACAGGCAGATATCAGAACTATCCGCAAACACCTGCCATTCTTTCCAGTGAAACAGGAGAGATCTGGAGGGAACACATTTTTAACAGGATCAACGAAGAACCCGCTGCAGAGTACTATCCGCTTGAGGTCAATGCGGTGGCTGTAGACTGGGATCAGCTGGTTGCGGCATGCAACGGAGGCAAGCTGCTGACTGTGACAGAATGCATCACATGCAACAGGCTGGATGTCCTGTGCGAAGAAAACATCAACGGCCTTGTATCGGCAGATGGTTTGCTGGCTCTTGTGGGAGACGGCTTTTGGTATGACATACGCAAAAGCGATGCCTTCAGGCAATACAGCATTTCTGCCCAACAGGCACTGATGGACTATAAAAATGGAGCTTTTATCGTAGATGTTCGTAATGATGATGAGTATGATCGGCTGCATATCGCGGGGAGTATCCATATCCCGGTCGATGAACTGGAATCAAGACTGGAAAATACGATCCCATATAAAGACAGGAAGGTCATATTTTACTGTCAAAAGGGAGTCAGAGCGCAAATTGCCCTGGAAAAGGCTTTGCTCATGGGATACAGTAAAGTATACAACCTTGGCGGCATAAGCGATTGGCCTTATGATACCATAGCAGGCGATGCCGATGCACATTGAAATTGATTTGGATTCATCCAAATCGCTCCGGCAGCTCCATGTAGTAAACATAAAAAAAAACAAAATATGTCTGCCCACAGACATGGGGCAGCTGCCGCATCGGCTCTGCCTCATTTCTTTCAGCATTAATTTGTACATAACAAAGTGCTTCTTGTACTAATTAAATTTATCTGACAGGTAAATAAGAAAGAACATAATAATTTTCGCTAGTGAAATGATCGACAGTTCATATTATACTATACTTGATACAGAATGTAAAATTTTAACACAATTAGCAGAAAGATGCACAGGGTATCCGAAATCACAACCCATGCCAAACTCAGGTTACTATTTTTCACAGCTGTTTTCATCTGATGACGATGGAATAAGCCGTGTGAAATTAGTGATAAAAAACTATTTAGCAGGAGGTAGAAAAATGCAAAAGAGACGTGTAATATCGCTGATCCTCACAATCCTACTTTGTATCGGCATGCTCCCGGCGATGTCTATGACCGCATTCGCTGAGGAAACGGAACCGATTCCCATCTATATGGACCCCAGCTATACCTTTGCGGAAAGGGCAGCTGACCTTGTTGCCAGAATGTCGACCTCACAGAAGAGTTCGCAGGTGTACAGCCAGAATACGCCGGCTATCACTGCATCTCAGCTGGGCGGCGGCGCACTGAATGTACCGGCCACAGCGGGGGTCCCAAGCTACACCTGGTGGCAGGAGGCCCTTCACGGGTATCTGAACGCACAAAATGCAAACTCATATCCACAGAACACATCCATTGGAAACACCTGGAACCCTGATCTTTACTATTCCGTGGCCACCGAGATCGCAAACGAGATACGTGAGCGGGCTCCCAAAAGTGCCACGGTTTCTACTGATGGCATGCAGAATGCGACAAACCTCAATTTCTACTCCCCGACAGTGAATATGCACCGTGACCCGCGCTGGGGCCGAAATGAGGAGTCCTACTCGGAGGATGTGTACCTCATGTCCAAAATGGGTACGGCTTTTGTCCAGGGCATGCAGGGCATGGATCAGGACGGCAATCTGCTGGATCCGGCAGGCCGCCGCAAGCTGAATCCGACTCTCAAGCACTATGTGGCAAACAACAGTGAACGCAACCGACTGGACGGAGGCGCTGATACTTCTTTGCGGGCACTGAGAGAATACTATGCCGCACCCTACCGCAATATCATTCGTGATGCGGATGTTTCATCCATCATGACGGCATACAGCACTCTGAACGGTGATCCCTGTACCTGGAGCAGTTACCTTATCGATACGCTGCTGCGCCAGGTCTACGGCTTTTCCGGGCATATGACGGGAGACTGTGACTCGGTTTCCACCATATCGAGACACAATTTCATCAACCCGTACACCGGCAAGGTGCTCACCATAGTTGAACAGTTTTCACAGGCCCTGGCACACGGCATGGACCTCCAGTGTAACGGTGGCCATGGCAGCGGTGCGAATACATATGCAAGCAATATGGCAAGCATGATAGCACAGGCAGTTGAAACAGATAAAGGCAGATTCACGGAAAACCAGCTCGATATATCGCTCCATCGTCTGATGACGGCCCGTATGCAGACCGGTGAATGGGACAGCGATAATATATTCACCACAGAGGCTGCCGCGCGTGTGGCGGAGCAGACCGGTTCCGTAGGCTGGCAGACACCTGAACGTCTGAAACTGATCGACGATGTGAACGCAGAAGCAGTCGTCATGCTGAAGAATGCAGTTCCCGACGGCTCCTCGGAAAAGATCCTGCCCCTTGCTGTCCCGGCTTCCGGAGACTATAAAGTGGTCATAGTCGGAGCCTGGCAGACAAATATGTATACAGGACTTTATTCCGGAGGACAGAGCAATAATACAAATCGTATAAACATACAGGAGAGGATCGTAAGCAACATTAATGAGATAAACCCGGATGCGACCTTCACCTATCTCACAGGCTACGGCAATTCGACCTCATCCGCTTCCTATACCATCTCGGAAGAGGATCAGGCGACCATAGCCGCCGCTGATGCAGTTATAGTAGTTACAGGAACCGACGGCAACTACTCTAAAGAAGACGGAGACCGTACTAGTATCGTTTTCTCAAACGGACAAGCCTCCCTGATATCCAATGTGGGAAAACTGAACCCCAGGACCATCGCAGTTATGGAGACCTGCGGACCGATGCAGGTGACCCAGTTTGAAGATGATGTGGCTGCTATTCTTTGGTCCAGCTTCCTGGGCAATCGCAAAGTCGGCTTTGGAGATGTCATTACGGGCAAGGTGAACCCCTCCGGCAAGACCACCGATACCTGGTACCAGAATGTCAGTGATACCGGTGCATCTGATGTTCCAAGCATATATGATTACGACCTGATGTCATATGGTGACAAGCAGGGACGTACCTACATGTACTTTACCGGCACGCCCTCCTATCCATTTGGTTACGGCCTCAGCTATACTGCATTTGAGTATTCCGGCCTGACCATTAAAAAAGGAGATTCGGCCGCCGGTGAGTTTGATGCCAATGACACTGTGACGGTTTCCTTCGATGTTACGAACACCGGCAGCGTGAAAGGCAAAGAGGTGACACAGCTCTATGCTGCCCAGCCTGACGCTCCGGCTGAGCTCAAGAGGCCGATCAAACGTCTTGTCGGCTTCGAGAAGATCGAGCTTGAACCGGGAGAGACAAAGACTGTCACACTGGAAGTCAAGATCCCGGATCTGGCATTCTATGATGAGGCGACAGACAGGTATGTCGTCGATACAGGCGCATATGAGTTCCAGGTCGGCGGAAGCAGTGCAGATGTTCCCCTGACGGGCAGCATAAATGTTTCAGGCTCCCTGAACATAGTCCCTGCGGTCCTTACCGCAAAGCCCAGCCAGACCGATGACGATGCTATCGGCGTCGAAGAACGTCTGATATTTGACAAGGGCAAGATCGTCGAACCTAAGCTCACAGTGGCAATGAATGATGAAAGCCTCTGGGGCTATATCATCAAGCAGCAAAGCAGCCATGTGGTGAAAAAGACCAGCACGCCGTTCCCCGAAGGCATGAGCTTCACTTACTCCTCCAACCGTCCCTCCGTGGTATCGGTCACCGACGGCGTCATCAGGACGGAGAACCCCGGCGTCGCCACCATCACTGCAACAGCTGAATATAACGGCGTGTCCGTATCCACCGATTTTGTTGTATATGTGACAGCTTCAAACTACATCGATACCATCACTGTGGACGGCACACCCATCCCCGGCTTCCAGAAAAATGTAATGAACTATTCCATCGAAGTGCCTCGAGGCACAACGACGATCCCTGAGATAGTTCCGGTCAATACCAATGAGGATGTGGACGTGGCCTACACTCCGCTGACATCCATCCCAGGTGTGGCGACCATAGTTTCCACCAACAGGATCACCGGTGCTGTTTTGACATACCGGGTAGGTGTAGGATGGAAACCCGTGACTACTGACTTCAAGGAGGGGGAAGAAGCGGCGCTGGACAAGGGCTGGGTCTTCACGAACAAAAACGCTAATGCGGTGTTCGGGGAGGATGGCTTGACCATCACCACCGAAAGAGGTACCCTCACCAGTACGGAATACCCGTCGCAGAACGTATTCCTGCAGCCGGCTTTCGGAGACTGGGCCGCACAGACACATGTGCAGTATGACGTGACGCCCACTGCCAGCAATCAGCAGGCAGGACTCATAGTATATGACGACAACAATAATTACATTCGCTTTGTATATGAACGCGCACCATCCACCAACACCAACAGGTTCCGTGTATACAGCGCGTCCGGCGGAAGTGAGACGCAGGTAAATTCATTCAGCTCAGGTTCTCAGACCAGTGTATACCTGCAGATCGTAAAGGAAGGCGGGCTTTATACCTTCGGCTATTCGCTGGACGGTGATTCATGGACGACGTTTGGGTCAACAGTCACAGCCAATTATGCATACCCGCAGATAGGAGTGTATGCTGC
>JAAYPO010000008.1 GCA_012519745.1 Clostridiaceae bacterium
CGGAAGAGGCTCATTGTCAAGAGGACCGTGGAATAAATGCGGAAACTCAGTACGTTTTTCACTTTTCAAGGTTCATTTTTGCTTTGATAGTGTTTGCCCGATTTTTCATAGGTTACTTTACACTATCTATAACACCAGGGTTATATGATTGTAGTAAAATGTAAAAAAGTGGTCTGGTACGATATCAGTCCTTGCTTCAGACTACAATATGAAGAGGCGATAGTAATCATGGAGGGTCAGGAGGCAGTATGGATAAGTATATTGAAATCAAGGGTGCGAGAGAAAACAATCTAAAAAACATATCCTTAAGGATACCTAAAAACAAGCTTGTTGTTTTGACAGGTATATCAGGCTCAGGAAAATCGACGCTGGCCTTCGATACATTACAGAAGGAATGCCAGCGCCAGTATATGGCTTCCCTAGGCATGGTGACCGACTTTGTCAGCAAGCCCAAAGTCGACAGCATTATGGGGCTGTCGCCTTCGATCAGTGTCGATCAGCATCTGACCAACAGGAATCCCCGGTCAACAGTCGGAACGGTCACAGAAGTGTTCACATACCTGCGGCTTTTATATGCAAAGCTGGGGGAAAGACCATGCCCGCACTGCGACTGGATGTATGTGCTCCCGCTCAATACATCGGAAGGCGGACTGCTAATACTTCAGCCTGTACTGGACGATCTTGCAGGCAGGATAAGGAGGCTTTTGGATGTAGGGCTTGGCTTATAGCAATATGGCTATACTAAGAGCTGTCCGGAAGCTTGAATCAGGTTCGGCAGAAGGACTGAAGGAGCTTCTGGATTCCCCTGAAATGGATGAAGAAAGGGGATACCTGTGCTTTACCGATACTCTGCTGACTTCTCTTCGCGCCGCTCTTGATGCGGTAAGTGAAACGATTCGTTTTTTAAAGGCAAGGATCGATATGTTGCCAGTCGTTTAGAGCAGGTGTTGTACGGACAGTATAGGTGCGAAGGAGCTGTTAGCTTATAAAAATATGAGCTGTGTCGACAGGATAAACATTGAATTTTCTGATATTTACTCATTATGTGATAAAAAAATCAGAGGCCCTTATTGAGCCCCTGACTAATTGTCGTCTGTTTATTCAGCAAAATTGTCGAAATAGCCTTGAATATAAACGATTGGTGTACCCTTGTCTCCGCTGCCGCTTGTCAAGTCGCAAAGCGAGCCTATCAGGTCCGTCAGTCTTCTTGGAGTCGTTCCTTGTGAAACCATTTCGCCTACAAGATGGCTGTTCTTGTTTTTGATATACTCTGCGATTGCTTTTTTGAGTTCGTCTCCCCTCAGATCTTTAAAATCATTGTCTGCAAGGTATTTCAGCTTGACTTCGTTGGGAGTGCCTTCAAGTCCCGAAGTATAGCCGGGGGATACCACCGGATCGGCCAGCTCCCATATTTTGCCCACAGGGTCCTTGAAAGCGCCATCACCGTAAACCATGACCTCGACGGTTTTTCCTGTGCGCTGCCTGAGATCTGCCTGTATTTTTTCGACGAGCTGTCTGCAATCGCGGGGGAAGAGCTTTATGGTATCTTCAGTTGCCTTGTTTGAACCAAGGAGTCCGTATTCACTATTATATCCACTGCCATTGACAGGCGATGACAATATTTCATCAAGACTATATATCTTTTGCCCGCCGTTTGCCCTCAGTATCCTTTTTGTCCTTGTCCTTGTGTGTATATCGCATACCAGCACGCTTTTTGTATGATCCAGTATAGTCCTGGGGTTGTTGGAGAATATGACCTCACACTCAATGCCGAATTCCTCGACCAAAGACTTGTAATAATCGATATAATCCATCCCGGTAAAGGTATGTTTGATGCATCCGAAAAGCTCGCGGAACTGCTTGAGTGTCAATACATCCGTCCATGGATTTACACCCTTTTCATCAAGAAGGTCGATATCAACAAGATGGTTGCCCACCTCATCAGACGGATAGCTCAGCATCAGCACGATTTTCCCCGCACCCTTTGCTATACCGCGAAGGCACACTGCAAAGCGGTTGCGGCTCAATATGGGGAAAATGACACCGATGGTATCATCTCCGAATTTAGCATGTATGTCGCTGGCGATATCATCGATGCTTGCATAATTGCCCTGAGCCCTGGCTACGACTGATTCGGTTATTGCAGCCACATCTCTGTCCCTGATGGCGAATCCTTCGGCTTCAGATGCTTTGACAATGCTTTGTGCAACTATGGCTGCGATATCGTCTCCATTGTTTATTATAGGTGCTCTTATACCTCTGACAACTGTTCCTGTCATTCTTTCCATGGTATACCACTCCTTGCTGATAGTTTGAATGAACCACTTGTATTATATGTGATATTGTGCTATAAGTAAAATAAATACCTTTAATACATTATATAAAGGTGAGTTATATGGTAGCGAGACTGGATCTTTATAAAATATTCTGTGAAGTGGCCAAATGCCAGAGCTTTTCAAAGGCGGCAAAGGAGCTTTACATGACCCAGCCTGCGGTAAGCCAGGCTGTTATGAATCTGGAGAGGGAGATCGGTATACGCTTGTTTACCAGGACCTCGAAGGGTGTCATACTCACAAATGAGGGTCAGCTCTTGTTCGAACATGTCAATTCGGCTATAAATCTGATCAATGTCGGAGAAAGCAAGCTGCTGGAATCACGCAATCTGAAGGCAGGTGAAATGAGGATAGGGGTCGGGGACACCATATCAAAATATTTTTTGCTGCCGTATCTTGAAATATTTCGAAACAGGTACCCGAATATCAACCTGAAGATCATAAACCGTACCACCACCGAGCTATGCGCTCTCTTGAAATCCGGAGAGGCAGACATTGCAGTATGTAATTTCCCGGTAAAGGATCCGGCACTGGAAACAAGAAAGTGCAGGGATATACACGATATTTTCGTATGTGGAGAAAAATACAGGGATCTGTGCAGGAGCCGGATCAGTCTGGAGGAGATCGTCAGGCTTCCTATGATACTGCTGGAAAGGAAGTCCAATTCCCGACTTTATATAGAAAGATATATGTCTGCAAAGGGGTTCAAGGTAACTCCTGAGATAGAGCTGGGCTCACACGATCTGCTTCTGGAGTTTGCCAGGTTCAATTTCGGTGTGGCCTGCGTTGTGGAGGAGTTTTCACAGGAGTATCTCAAATCGTCAAAGCTTTACAAACTAAAGCTTTCTGAGGAGATCCCCCCCAGGGGCATCGGATTTTGTCATCTGAAGAGTGTTTCGCTGTCTCCGGCAGCCCGCAAGCTTATGGAGGAAGTGGAGAGAGCATGAAAAAGACATGAAAAAGACTCCAGCGAACCTTTATCACTACGGTACCTTCTGACTGACCTTTTCCCCAGACTTTTTCATCTCCCGGTTTAAATCCTCTTCATCCGGTATGCTTCCTTCAGGATCCTTTTAAACCCCTTCGGTATCGCATCCTTTGATTCGCTTAAACCCTTTGATATAGCGGATGTTGTTTCACTCTGTGACCCAATTGATCCGCGCCTTGCCGTATAACATATACGGTGGTCGCCTCCATCGGTACTTTCATTTAGGTATTCCCTGGAGTCTATTCTGATTATAGCAGAAATTTCATGGATAACTCAACGTCTATATGGTGATAGGAGATCGGATTATACATTGATAGCTCGTCCTTTTTTTGATTTTCTCTAAATTGCACTGATTTTTGTACATAGAGAAATACTGCTAATTGAATGAGTATGATTCCCTGATTTTTTATGATATATTATTTTTAGGCGGGTGATTTTTTTGGCTATAATAACTATATCCAGGCAGCTCGGGAGCTTAGGGAGCGAAACGGCAGAGATGCTTGGGAAACGGCTTGGGATGCGGCTTATACTGAAGGACACTGTTTTGAACGAGTGGATGGCGGATGTGGTGAATGATCACCAGCTCAGGATGCTGACAGAGAGCCCAAAGTTTTACCTGAACATAATGGATGATGGCATCTCATACAAGGAGTATATCGAAAGTAAGCTCAGGGATGAGGCATCCAGGCAGCCTTTGATCATTGTCGGCATGGGGTCCCAGCTGATATTTGCCGATCACCCCGGAGTCGTGAGGGTGAGGATGGTCGCGTCAGCTGACACCAGGACCGAAAGGATCAGGAGGAAATACGGGTTTGGCATCAAGGAAGCTGAACAAATGCTCATGCAAAGCGATAAAAAGCACAAGAGATACATATCCACCCTGTACGGAGTTGACTGGGAGGAAACCTTCAATTACGACATGGTGCTCAACACCGACGATCTGACGGCAGAGCAGTGTGCCGACATGATAGCGCTTCTTGCAGAATCAAAGGACAAGGCCGGACCCTTCAGCCCATCGGCAGAGACATATGAGTATTCACCTGCGCAGGACAACAGGAGCATCTCATTCAAGCACCCTGCCGAGGAGGAGTTTGCACGGATCCTTGATATGTACGGTATCGAATGGCAGTATGAGCCCAGGACATTTCCGGTGCAGTGGGACGCCGAAGGGAATGTCAAGATGGCCTTCAGTCCGGACTTTTATCTGGTCAGATTCGATACATATATTGAAATAACTACAATGGATCAGAAGTATGTCACGACCAAAAACAAAAAGGTAAAAAGACTGAGAGAGCTCTATCCGGGCATCAACATAAACATCGTATATAAAAAAGACTTCAATTCGCTGCTAAAACGCTTTGGATTCGGCGGAGGAGATGTGATAGATGAATTTAACAGGAGTGAAAGAAACTCTGTTCAGCGAGGAAATGATAAGCAACAGGGTGAAGGAGCTGGGAAGGCAGATAAGTGACGATTACAGGGACAAGCATCCCATCCTTATCAGCGTGCTCAAGGGTACAATGTATTTTGTGGCAGACCTGACCAGGGAGCTGGACATACCGATAAATATCGATTTCATGTCTATAGGAGTGTACCCAGGCATCACAAAAAACACTGGTGTTGTCCGTATCAACAAGGATCTGGATCTGGATATTACAGGCAGACATGTATTGATGATCGAAGACATCATCAACACAGGCCTTACCATCGGCTATCTGGTGCAAAACATGGAGGCAAGAAGGCCTGCCAGCATCAAGATCTGTACATTGCTCAACAACCCGTCCAAGCGTCTGATGAATATACCGCTGGAATATGTGGGCTTCCAGGTGCCGGACATAATGATGGTGGGCTATGGCATCGATTATAACCAGGAATACAGGCACCTGCGTTATATTGCAGCATTTGATGAAAATGCGCAGTCATGATTGATGAAAATGGTAATATAGACTTATTTATGTTATCCTGAATCTGTAGTACAATAGGAATGTATTGTGAGCATGTAATGCCGGCGGATCTGAAGGGAGGTGTGAGATGAGCATTTACGGTATTGGCCAGAGCATGATGTACAATGGGTATTATGGAATACCGGCAAACAACTATTTGCAGACATCTCACGCCGGAGCGTCAGGGCCCGAAGGAGCCCGGACGGCAAACTCAGCAGCCGCAGGAGGCGTAAATGCCCCAGGGACAGCCGGCGGCGCCAATGCCAGTGCGGCAGCGGACGGCAGGCCCCGCACAGCAGCAGACCTGCAGGCGCTGAAGCAGATGGGGAAGGTGGAATGCGAGACCTGCAAGAGCCGTACATACCAGGACGGCTCCGATGATCCCGGCGTTTCTTTCAAGGCTCCGGGGCACATAGATCCGGCAAGCTCAGGTGCCGTCGTCAGAGCCCATGAGCAGGAGCACGTGGCAAATGAGCAGGCGAAAGCCAGAGCGGAAGGCAAACGCGTCGTTTCCCAGAGCGTCAGGATATTCACCTCAGTTTGTCCGGAATGCGGGCGCGCATATGTTTCCGGCGGTGTGACCAGAACTGTTACAGCTTCAGGAGGCAACAGGGGCGGTGCAGTATCACAGTACAGCAAACACAAAACCCCGCCTTCAGGCAGCAAAATCAACAGCGCAGTCTGACAGACCCCAGCCGCGCAATGCCATACATAAGGCTATTCAATAGGAGCGATTTTTTGCATGACCGCACTTTCCTATGATTTCTGAACAATAATCATATATTGGTGCTTTATTGCTGAAAATAAATATACTACTTAAGTTAAAGGAGCCAATATATTATTATGAAATTCAGAGAACTTGATTTATCAGAGGAAATGCAAAGAGGTATCGATGACATGGGCTTTGAGGAAGCAACACCGATCCAGACCCAGGCGATACCCAATATATTCAGCGGACGCGATATCATCGGACAGGCTCAGACCGGCACCGGAAAAACCTGCGCCTTCGGTATACCGGCAGTCGAAATGCTGGATAGGGACAGTGAGAGCATCCAGGTACTGATCCTGTGCCCCACGAGGGAGCTGGCTATCCAGTCCTCGGAAGAGCTCAAGAGCATCTCAAAATACAAAAGCGGCATCAGGATACTCCCTGTCTACGGCGGCCAGCCTATCGACAGACAGATAAGAGCGCTGAAAAACCGACCGCAGATCATTATTGGTACTCCCGGCAGGGTCATGGATCATATGCGCAGGCGTACACTCAAGCTGGCCAGCCTCAGGATGATAATACTCGATGAAGCGGACGAGATGCTGAATATGGGCTTTCGCGATGATATCGACACGATCCTGAAGGAGGTTCCGCAAGAAAGGCAGACAATACTGTTTTCAGCTACGATGCCAAAGGAAATAATGGAGCTTGCCGGCAAATATCTGAAAGAACCCATCCACGTCAAAATATCGCACAGGGAACTCACTGTGCCACGTATTGAACAGTATTATCTCATGGTGAACAATTCGACAAAGAGCGAGATCTTGTCAAGAATAATCGACACAAATAATATCAAGCTTGCACTTGTTTTTTGCAATACCAAGAAGCGTGTCGATGGACTGGCCTCAGACCTGCAGTCCAGAGGATATGCGGCTGAAGCGCTGCATGGTGACATGAAGCAGGATCAGAGGGACAAGGTCATGGCTAAATTCAGAAACGGCAGCTTTGACATACTCATCGCAACAGATGTTGCCGCCAGGGGAATAGATGTGGATGATGTGGAGGCGGTATTCAACTATGACCTGCCAAATGATGACGAATACTATGTCCACAGAATAGGCAGGACCGGCAGGGCCGGAAGAGCCGGCAAGGCCTATACCTTCGTTGTCGGGCGGGAAATCAACAAGCTGAAGGATATCCAGCGCTTCACAAAGGCCATCATAAACCGCATGTCACCTCCATCCATCATGGATGTGGAGGAGACAAGGATGAGCAAAATACTGAATACGGCCAGGAAGAATATCTTTGAGACCGACCTGACAAAATATGCCGGATATATCGAGAGAATAGTCGAGGAGATCAACTCTGCCTCTGAAGGGGACAGCTTCGTCAGCCCCCTGGACTTTGCCTCAGCCATGCTCAAGATGATCTCCGGACCGGTTGGCACAGAGGAGCAAAAGAAAGAGGCAGACACAGCTTCGCAGGAGAGCCTTGGTTTTGATGCGGACAATGAGGATACCGGTGCCCAGGAGGGTTATGTCAGGCTGTTTATCAATGTAGGGAGGAAGGACAATATCCAGCCGGGAAATATAGTTCAGAGCATTGCATCCACATCCGGTCTGCCCGGAAAGCTCATCGGCGCCATCGATATATATGAAAGCTATACTTTCGTGGAGGTCCCCAGGGAATATGCCAGAAAGGTCCTGGATTCAATGAAGGACTACATGCTGAAGGGGAGAAAGGTGAATATCGAGAAATCCAATAAGAAACCTGTTGTCAGACGGCTCAACAGGAGAAGAAGGAAATAAGGATTTCGTTGTTATTTGAGCTTTGTTTTGGGAATCATATATGAAAGTGTCAATTCGTGGAACACATTCCGCGTGACATATCATGCAGAAATGAGGTGGTATTTATCAGCGAATTCATCAATAACAGGGAGTACAGGCAGAAGATCCTCAAAGAGCTTATAATGGAGCTCCACAACGGCAAGACCGTCGACGAGGTCAAACCGCGTTTTCAGGAACTTATCAAGGATATCTCCACCCACGAGATCACGCAGATGGAGCAGTCACTGATAATGGAGGGCATGCCTCCGGAGGAGATACAAAGGCTCTGTGATGTCCATGCCGAAGTGTTCAAGGGGTCCATCGAGGATATCCACAAGCCGCGGAAGCAGGAAGAGACGCCGGGTCATCCCCTGCACACCTTCAAGCTTGAAAACAAGGAGCTGGAGAAGCTCATAAACGAAAGGCTCAAGCATGATGCCCGGCGCTTTGAGAAGGATGATTCACCTGAAAATCTGGCGGCTCTGCTCAAGGATCTCAGAGATGTACGTGAAGTAGAAAAGCATTATCTGCGCAAAGAAAACCTGCTTTTCCCGTTCCTCGAGAAATATGGCATCACAGCCCCTCCGCAGGTGATGTGGGGAGTGGATGACGAAATCAGGGCTTCACTGAAAGAGGCAGAGAGGCTTCTTGAGAATTACAGCGGAAATAAAAGAGCCGCACTTGACATGGTGAACCAAGCTGTGAACAGAGTGAGCGAAATGATCTACAAGGAAGAGAATATACTGTTCCCAATGGCGCTGGATACTATCTCAGAAGACGAGTGGATCAAGGTGGAGGAGGGCAGCGAGGAATTCGGATATTGCCTGATCGAGCCTGAGGGCAAATGGAAGCCTGCCAGGGTCGATGTGGAGGAGGAGGCCAGGGACGAAGGGGAGAAACCCACAGATAATAATGCATACGTCAAATTTGATGCCGGCATCCTCACACCTGAAGAAATCAATGCCATACTCAATACATTGCCGTTGGACATGACTTTTGTCGACAAGACCGGTGCAGTGAAATATTTCACCCAGGGCAAGGAACGGATATTCGCAAGGCCAAAGGCCATCATCGGAAGGAAGGTCGAAAACTGTCATCCGCCATCAAGTGTGCATGTGGTTCAAAAGGTCGTGGATGACCTGGTGTCGGGAAAGAAGGAGCATGAAGATTTCTGGATCAGGATGGGCGATAAATATGTGCTCATCAGGTACTATGCGGTAAGAGATGCAGATGGCGAATATCTCGGCACAATGGAGGTCACCCAGGATATTAAGCCGTTACAGGAAATAACAGGAGAAAAGAGGCTGATGGACTGACCGGGATGTAAATACAGCCCTTGATATTATTCATACCCACGACGAGGCGGGCATATGTCCCGCCTCGATGAAACACTACTGAAGAATTTTTCTGCAAACGAAAAATTCTTTTTGCATTATGTGATATAATGTTGCGGGGGTGGATGCTTGAAATACGAGGGAATATACAAAGGGGAATTCGTATCACGTCCCAACCGCTTTATTGCAAATGTGATCATCGACGGCAGGCTTGAAACCGTCCATGTAAAAAACACAGGGCGCTGCAGGGAATTGCTTGTGCCCGGAGCAGCAGTATATTTACAGCGCCATCACAATACCCGGCGAAAGACCAAATGGTCTCTGATTTCTGTCGAAAAAGGCGGACGGATGGTAAATATCGACTCGCAGGCTCCGAATAAAGCCGTATTTGAGTGGCTTTCAAAAGGCGGCCTGCCCTTTGATATCACCACTATAAAGCCTGAATTCGTATATGGCCGCTCAAGGATGGACTTCCTTATAACTGCAGGGGATGACAGGATACTGATAGAGGTAAAAGGTGTCACCCTTGAAAATGACGGCGTTGCAATGTTTCCTGATGCGCCGACTGACAGAGGTGTCAGACACCTGTTGGAGCTGTGTGACAGCCTTGAGGACAGCTTTATGGCAGCAGTTATTTTTGTGATACAGATGGAGGGTGTAAAGTATTTCACACCCAATGTCCAAACGCACAAGGAATTTGCCGAGGCCCTTTCCTATGTCAGAAAAAAGGGTGTCCGGGTACTTGCCTTTGACTGCTGCATCGGAGCCGACTATATGCATATCAACAAGGAAGTACAAGTAGTGCTTTAAACAACGAAGCTGGTCTGCCAAAGGTCCGGCTGTTGATTTTCACAGGGTATGGAGTCCTGGGAGGTAATAATGGATCTGGTGAGGGATATGATAAGTATACTGACAGCGTTGATGCTGACATCTACAGGCTTGGCCGGACCATCTTCTATTCCGGCGATAGGGGAGGCTATCGGTGCGATGCCTTTAGAAGAGACTGTTGAGAAAGCCGAAGAATATGACGCTGTTTTAGAGACACTTGCTGTATTAGGTACTGCGAATGCTTTATCGGATACGGAGCTTGTTTCAGCCGTGATCACAGACATAGCGGGCGACACCTCCGAACAGCTTGGAGCTGCAGTGGGTTTCGGCAGGCAGCAGGATGATGAAAGCCAATGGTATTGCCCCGAGATACCGATGAAAAAAGAGCATCAGAAGCTGCTGTGGGAATGCAGCAGGGAAAGAGGTCTTGACTATATAGACATGCTGGCGCTCATATCCCTTGAAAGCAATTTCGATGAGAAATGCTCAAGCGGTAAACATAAAGGATATTTTCAAATAAACGCAAGCTATGGACCTGAGCTCGCCAAGCAACTGGGCACGGAAAACAAACCCCTGGATGGAGCCGTCAACATAAAATGGGGAACGGCCTTTTACAGCTGGATACTTCAGGATGTCCGTGTAAAGGACAAGGAGGGCAAGGACAAGAGGGACACAGCCCTTTCCATATACCAGCGCGGTGCCGGCGGTTATGACAGGTCAGGCCTCAGCACGCAGTATCTGGCTAAATATTACAAGAAAAGAGATATCATTGCTTCATACTTTGAAGGTAAGTGACAGTTGTAATCACAGCAGGTTATGTGCTATTATTGTGTTAACATAATACTGCGATAAACAGCAAAAGGGGCCTCATAAATGCCGGGAATATTATTGACGGAAATTCTTATGGGTCTATCCAGCGCGATAGATCTTGTTTCTCCACAAATGGCAGATCATCACAAGCGTGTCGCTTACATAGCCTATTCCATTTCATCCGAAATAGGACTTCCTGAAAAAGACAGACTTTCCATTCTTGCCGCAGGACTTTTACATGACTGCGGAGCAATACATGATGATGAAAAGCTGAAAACCTTCAGGTTTGACTTTGGCGATTCAATGGAGGAAAGGCTGGAGCACTGTACAAAGAGCTGGCAGATACTCAGCGGTATAGAAGAACTCCGGAACCCTGCCGAGATTATAAAGTATCATCATCTGTATTGGAATGAAGCTGAAGAGCTGAGAAATGAAGGGGCGGTCATACCGCTGGGGAGTTACATCCTGCATCTGGCAGACCGGGTGGATGTCCTGACAGACAGAACCAGTGAGGTGCTGCGCCAGCGAGATGATATAGTTGAAATGATACGAAGCGGAAGTGGCACCATGTTCATGCCGGATGTGGTGGATGCGTTTTTGGAGCTGTCCGGCCGGGAATACTTCTGGTTTGACCTGGTAAGTCCTTATATCGAAGGGCTTATTGGTGATCTGTTGAGGTACAACAGGGTATCTGCCGATCTGAATAAAATGGTGTCTATAGCAAAGGTATTTACCGGTATAATAGATTTCAGAAGCAGCTTCACTGCCGCTCATTCTGTGGGAGTAGCAGAATGTGCGGTACAGCTTGCAGCTAAAATGTCATTTTCTAAAAACGATCAGAAAAGGATAAAGATAGCAGGCTTGCTGCATGATCTGGGAAAGCTGTCTATCCCGTTGGATATATTGGAAAAGCAGGGACCTCTGACTCCCGGTGAATTCAACATCATGAGGAAGCACACTTTCTATTCATACCGGATATTGAGCAGGATACATGGGCTGGACAAGATCAATGAATGGGCTTCCTTACATCATGAAAGGCTTGACGGCTCGGGATACCCATTCAAGCTCAGCGGCAGAAATCTCGATATAGGCTCTCGGATAATGGCAGTAAGCGATGTTTTTACTGCACTTACGGAGAAAAGACCGTACCGGGAAGCACTGTCTTACGCAGATGCGCTGGGTATTATCAACAAAATGGTGAAGGGTAAGCATCTGGATGGAGATGTGGTGAAGGTCCTGAGGCTCCATACCGAGGAAATAAATGATTTCAAGCTTCAGGCACAGTACAGAGTGATCCCCACATAAAAGCACAATGAAGGGAGGGCTTGGTGCAGACCCTCCCTTATCAAAATGCTCTTAGCTGCACTTTGAGCAGCTCCACAGAGCCGCCGGAAATGTTCCCTGATCTCAGTAGAACGGGTAGCCTCCGTAAAAGCCTCCATATGGATATCCAAAGCCGCCAAAAAACGGGCGTCTTCTTCTGCGGATCAGGCTTGTTATCAGCAGTGCTCCGATGAAGTCCCTTAAAACTCTCCTGCCGCCGCCGTAAAACTGTCTTTCCTCAGGATTTGGACTGTTCTTGACGGCTGCTTCAACATTGGACTCCACTTTTTTGTAGACATCTGATACCATGGAATCCAGATCATCTTTAGAAGGACATTGCTCACCATGCTTGCCCATCCATTTTTCACAAGCATTTTCTACCACCGGCGCAATAATGTTATATGTCTGTGGATATAAGCTTTCAAGATCCTCTGTTGGCATTTCGGCAAACTGGCCGTAGGGCATCATGTTAGCGTTTGGCATTGGCATCATGTTGGCGTTTTGCATCGGCATCATGCCGGCGTTTTGCATCGGCATCATGCCGGCGTTTTGCATCGGCATCATACCGGCGTTCTGCATCGGCATCATACCAACATTCTGCATCGGGAGCACATTATCGCTCTGCATTGGCATCATACCTGTATTTTGCACCGGGAGCACATTTGCGTTGTCTCGGTAATAGCTATACATTGATAAACCTCCTATCACATTAATAATCACGATTGTTATCCATGTTACAATTTATGAAAGTATTATAAGAAGGGTTACGGTTTATTACTTTATGTTAATAACAAAATAGCCGTTGTATTCAGAGAAAGGATCATGTCATACATTTGACGGGAGCGGGAATGTTATTATCTGCGTCTAATTAGTGTAAATCAATTAAAGTGCGTGACATTCCTCAGCCGGGAATGCTGCAGCATCTACAGTGAAAGGAGGCAGCTGATGTATTCTCTTTCGGTACCAAAGGAGAATGATCCGGGCGGCAATACGGATATATCTGAAACAGTCAGGCGATTGATGGAGCAGTACGGCAATGATGTACTAAGGACTGCATTCATGTATCTCAAGGACAGACAAAGGGCGGAAGATGCCTTTCAGGAAGTGTTCATCAGGGTCTTGCGCAAGTATGGTGACTTCAAAGGCGAGAGCAGCGAGAAGACCTGGCTCATCAAGATCACAATAAATCTGTGCAAGGATATCCTGCGCAGCTCCTGGCTCAAAATGGTCATAGTAAGCGACCGCATCGGTTCCAATAAGGCTGTGTCCGGAGTAGAGGACGGGTATATAAGAAAGGATGAAAGCAAGCAGATTTTCAATGAAGTATTATCCCTTCCGCCTGCGTTCAGGGAAGTAGTCATTCTGTATTACTACCACGGATACGACACTCCGGAGATCAGCAGTATCCTGGATGTGAAAGAAGGGACTGTCAGAAGCAGGCTCCACAGGGCAAGAGAAATGCTGAGAACGAAACTGGGAGGGAGGTTTGAGGCAGGTGAGTAGGAATTTTGATTTCAAAAAATTAGCTGATGAGGCTATGTGTGATATATATGTTACGCAGGCAATGATGGATGAGGTGATAAGAAGGGGAAGCGAAAGAAAGCGCCGGACGGGTATGCCGTTGTTTAGACTGGCAGCTGTCGCCGCATGCGGAGTGCTGATTTTCGGCATACTTCATTTTACCGGCATCCTGAAGCCCGATGGCATAAATGTGCCCCAGGATGTCCAGCCCGGCATTTTCTCGGCAAATCAGCCGGAATCAGCCGAACCGAATGACAGTATGCTCAATGGGCCGCGGATACGGCAGTGGCAGCCGGGTTCGCCTGAGGAAGCGGGCAGAAGCTTTGGAGAAGGGTTTCTTATACCATCATATATCCCGGAAGGATTTGAACCGGCCGGCATATACGCATCGGTGACCGGTGAGGGAAATGCTGACAGTGTCATACTAAGCTATATTGCCGGGGACCGTTCTTTTATGATAATGGAGCAAAAAGCAGCCGAAGAGTGGAAATTCCCTGGTTTTGAGGCGATCGATATAAATGGGGCAGAGGGTTTTGTGAATTCACAGGAGCAGTACACGGAAGTGTATTGGTTCACAGGGGGAGTCCAATACTCGGTGTCCGGCGTGGTTGACCGGGAGGAGGCCATTATGACCGCCAGATCCATGGAACCGGCATTGGAGCAATAACAGCGTCGGAGAGCAATAGAGGCGTCGGAGAGCAATAGAGGCGGCAGAGGGGAATAACGGCGGCAGAGGGGAATAACGACGGCAGAGAGGAATAATGGCGGCAGAGAGGAATAACGACGGCAGAGAGGAATAATGGCGGCAGAGAGGAATAACGACTGCAGAGGGGTAAAAGAGGTGCCGTGCGGCAAAAGAGACGCAGCGGAGCATTGGAATGAATGATGAAAGCAAGGATGACAGCAATGGAACAAATAGGCAAGACCGAAATAAATAAAACAATAATTGGAGGAACAAAAATATGATCAGATCAAAAGCAATAAAGGCACTCATAGTAGGACTGGGACTTTCAATGGCATTATCTACGGCTGCATTTGCCGAAAAGCTGCCGGATGAGGAGATGAAGATACAGATCACGAGTATCGGTAAGACAACTGAAGCACTTCCGCCGGATGCTATGGTCTCCAGTGATGGGCAGGTCATACTTCCGAAGGCCGGGACCGATGCAGCTGTGAGCGGGCTGACCGGAGCCGGGACCAACGGCTCGTCCGGTTCCATCGAACCCGCAATGGCAGCAGATGCCGTGATAAGGGAAATGTATGACAGGCAGCTGGAGGCTGACAGATATCTTTTTGCAGACCATACCGAAGAAATAGCGGCAAAGGGGATAACCGTGACACACACTTCAGCGACAAATGAATATGTCGAGATAGGTATCATTCCCTTCAATGAAGAGAACGCCGATTTTATATACCAGGCACTTGGTAAAGATAAGATAAAGGTAGTTGAGGGTGTGCAGGCCGTAACTATGGACATAGGTCTGGCTGCCGACGGATCAGAGGCTTTGGAAGCTCAGTTATATTCCACAGAGGCAGAGATTTTAACTACAACTGCAGATGATTCGAGGGTATATATGACAGCTGCCCCGGTATCAGCACCCGTGGAATCCCAAAATGCGACATCAGTAATAATAGCAATAGCTGCGGCAGCAGTTCTGCTCGGAGGAGCGCTGCTGCTGACCCGCAGGATGAAAACTGTAAAAGGCGGCTAAAAAGCAGCCGGTCTGTTAATATTAAATGGTATGAAGGGGACAGACCTTTGGAGTGTCCCCTTTATACTTTGTATTTATCATATCTTCTGCATCAGATGTTTTCCAAGTCCGGTAGTCATTCTTCGGGGGACAAGCCTTACAGAAAAAGCCAGAAGCTTGTTTTTTGCACCGACAACGACGATGCGCTTTCCCTTCATAAGTGCTTTGTACCCGATTGCAGCCACTTCATCGGAACTTGATATCCTGCCTTTGAAATATCTTGTATCCTCTATGTTTCCTCTTTTGGCAAAATTGGTGCTGGTAGCGCCGGGACAGAGTGCTGTAACAGTGATCCCCGTACCGGCAAGTTCCTCGGCGATGCCTTCGGAGAAGTATAGCACAAAAGCCTTGGATGCACAATATACGGCATTCAGGGGGCAGGGCTGGAAGGATGCGGTGGATGCGAGGTTGAGTATACGGCCGCTGCCTCTGGCTGTCATGTCAGCCAGAAAGAGCCCGGTCAGCTTGACCAGAGTATTCATGTTGAGATACATAAGTCTTTCGATGTCCTTCAGCGGCACCTGGTGAAAATTGCCGTATACCTGTATTCCCGCATTGTTTACAAGTATATCGATCCTTATGGACTTATCGGATACCGCTTTATATAATTCCTCTGCACTGCCTTCCAAAGAAAGATCCATTGGGATCGAATAAATCGTTATCTTTTTGGAAACCGATTTGATTTCAGCTTCAGCCTTTTTCAGATTTTCCTCGTTCTGCGAAACCATTACCAGATCATATCCGTCTCTTGCGAACATCTTGGCCAGTGCAAGGCCGATCCCGCTGGATGCACCTGTAATAAGTACTGTTTTAGCCATATTTATCACCTCGGGTATTTGATGATCACATTTTAACCTCTTACCGGAGGAGATCCAATGATTGCAGGTGCAGAAAATATTGACATTTAACGCATTCAATATTAATCTGTAGCTAACATCTTTATTGACAGGGAGTTTGCAATGGATTTCATCTCAACATTGTCTGCAGCCAAAGTATCGGCATTCCTTCACGATATAGGGGAATATGGAGTGAGCTGTGAGCAGATATTGCGCGGGGCTCGTTTGAATGAAACCATACTGCAGTATCCGGATCACCGCATCACATCCCTGGAATTCAGAAGGGTATTGCATGAGACAGTCAGACTTACGGGGAATGAAGACATCGGACTGCTTCAGGGCAAGGGCATCGCCAGAGGATTTTCGAATATCGTCGGGTATGTTTTGATGAATTGCAGGACTCTGGGAGAAGCGGCCGATAAATACTGCAAATATGAAAAAATCGTTGACGGCACCAGTATTACGGAGCTGCAGAAGTCTGACGGACAGGTCTGCCTGAAATGCACGACGATAGATGAAGAACTGAAAGGCAACAGACAGTTTTCAGATTTTCGGGCTGCGGGGATCCTTACATATACAAAATTGCTGACAGGCACAAAGACAGAGCCTGTACAGATCCAGTTCTCATACCCCCGTCCTTCTGAAATTGCAGCATATGAGAGGATTTTTGGCTGCCCGGTTTATTTTGGCAGGGATTCAGACATATTGACATTCAGGCAGAAGGATATGGAGCAGACGGTCATGGAGCCAAACGGCGCCCTGCTTGCCGACTTTGAGGATATAGCGCGGAAAACACTGAAAAGGTTCGGCATAAAGGGTATCTATACGGGAAAGGTAACAGACATCCTCCTGCAGGAAATCAGGGGGGAGACCCCTGCCATCGGGAGAGTCGCAGAACTGCTCTCGATGAGCATCCGTAACCTCCAGCTGTGTCTCAGACGGGAGGGCACCTCTTACTCCGCCCTTGTAGATGAGATCAGGCAGCGAATGGCTGTCAGCTATCTGAAGGACAGGACCATTTCTACGGATGAGATAGCATATGTGCTGGGATTTTCTGAGAGCAGTGCTTTTCAAAGGGCTTTTAAGCGCTGGACAAATATCACTCCGGGAGCGTACAGGGATCTTTTGTCTGGCAGACAGATCAATGCAGTGACCACAGAAATGACCACAGAAGTGACTACAGAAATGACCACAGAAATGACCACAGAAGTGAATTGACTGGTATGAGGAAGGATAATAGATGAATGCATGTGTGATACAGGCAGTGCTAGGTGCGGATATGTGGGAATGGATCTATTTTTTTGATGATGCTGTTTATAAGTTCGTTTCCGGTTTTATTTCTGATGATATGACCAGGATCATGAAATTTTTCACTTTCCTGGGTTCGGGATGGACTATAGCATTTCTGACAGTGTTGCTGCCGTTTTTTATATTTGTTCTGAGAAAGAAGAAGTACTACAGGATGGCTCTTGCGCTGACGGCAAATATAGCGCTGGGAGCGCTTTTTAACCAGCTTCTGAAACATCTGTTTCTGCGGCCGAGGCCGGATATACTGAGATTGATAGAAATAAGCGGCTATAGCTTTCCAAGCGGCCATTCGATGAATTCATTGATTTTTTATGGCTTCATTGTATATTTGCTAGTGAAGAATGGCAGGCATTGGAGCAGATATATGCTTGCCGGTGCTGTCGGGCTGATAGTCCTGCTCATCGGGATCAGCAGGATATATCTTGGCGTACATTATGCCAGTGATGTGCTGGCCGGATTTATGATCGGTTTTGGCTGGCTCGTCCTGGCGGCAAGGATCACGAAAAAGCTACACTTCGATACAAGCCGGCACACCGCCTGACAAAAACACAGCGACCGCCGGTTTCATTTATCAAGTCCAGCCCTCCTCCTATAAAGTTGGGTGTTTCATTTAACTAGTCCAGTCTACGCCTGACAGATTGCCTATTCTATTTATCTAGTTCAGTCTACACCTGACAGATCGCCGGTTTCATTTATCAAGTCCAGTCCACACCTGACAGATCGCCGGTTTCATTTATCAAGTCCAGTCTACGCCTGACAGATCGCCGGTTTCATTTATCAAGTCCAGTCCTCCTCCTATAAAGTTGGTTGTTCAGAAAATCAAGTAAAGTGTGTGCGTGTTAACATAATCTCAAGTAAATCGCGATTATAGAGCGTTTTTTGCTTGTGATTGGGTGTATTGGGTGGGAAATACACCCTTTACTTGAAATATGGAACATATCATAAAGCCGGCTGTTCAGAAAATCAAGTAAAGTGTGTACGTGTTAACATAATCTCAAGTAAATCGTGATTATAGAGCGTTTTTTGCTTGTGATTGGGTGTATTGGGTGGGAAATACACCCTTTACTTGAAATTTGGAACATAATTTTTTGGGGAGTTATTATGTCACACTAGACAGGCCGTACGTGGGTGCGGACAAAAACCTCACCCACGCACTCAGAGCCGTGAGCGAAAAATATGAACGACTGGTGAATAATATAGCCTTTGGATGGCAAAAGCTGCAATAGTATGGTAAAATGTACCTTAATAAAAACGGGAATGAAAATAGATGAGTATTTTCCGTTCAAACGGTATGCGGCAGCCTCCATAAGGTTCTTTGTAGGGAATCCGGGAGTGAGCATAGTATTGCTCGCGGGGATGATCACCGAAGCCACACTGAATTTCCTTGAGGAGTTCTGGCAGATATACATTGAAAGACTGCAGATACCTGTTGCCTGGTATGGAATGTTTTTGTCGCTCTTCATAGTGCTGAAGCTTCCGGGAAATATCCTGGCATCTGCCCTCAGAAAAAGGTTCGGTATCAGGACCATACTGTCAGGTGTTGCTGCCGGGTTCATATACATGTTGCTGTCGGGAGATCGTTCAAGCCTGGCGGTCATCGCAGTTGTCGGTTTGTTTTCGGGAGTTGCCGACCCTATGATAAGCGGTTATCTTCATCATAAAATAAGCGACAACGATATGAGAGCCACCATTGAATCCTTCCAGTCCCTCGGGCTCAAGGGCTTTACAGCGCTGACCGGCATAGGCTTCGGCTATGTATGTATCACAACGCTTTGATATATTTGGGGGATATGGTTTCGCCGGTATTGTATGCGCCGTTTTTTTAGTATATTTCATTGTCGCCTCGCGTAAGGTGGTCGGGCGGGAACCGAAATAGGACAGTCGGGTAGGAATCCACGTAAAATAGTCGGGCGGGAACCGAAATAGGACAGTCGGGTAGGAATCCGCGAAAGGTGGTCGGGCGGGAGCCGAAATAGGACAGTCGGGTAGGAATCCACGTAAAATAGTCGGGCGGGAACCCACGCAAAATAGTCAGATGGGAGCCGAAGTAGAACAGTCGGGCGGGAATCCATGCAAAACGCATACCGGTGTGGGGCCGCTCCTGTGGTTTGTCGGAGGAGGTCAAACGGATGCTGGATGCCGGAGCCATCGATGAAACTAAAAGAAAGCTCAGGAAACTGAAGAAGCTGGAGATAAAGATACGCTTCGGAAGTTCAGGCAGTGCTGCCAATCTGAATGTTGACAGTGTAATGAAATCAAACCGCATCAAGCTTGTATGGGATGAGTTTTTCAGCATCGGAGGCGAGGGACGGGCAGTGGTGAAGTATAAGCTGGAAGATGTGGCGGCAATGACCAGGGATGAGTACAAAAACGTGCTTGATGAGTTTTTCTTCAATGTCTACTACAGGTATTACACCGAAAACGGAATATCTGCCGCGCAGCTGTATGATCCCGAATTGCTCGGATGGATGGGCCTTGCGCCGGATGCATCCGCAGCGGACATCAAAAGGAGGTTCAGGGAGCTTGCAAAGAAGTATCACCCTGATACAGGCGGAGACGGCAAAAAATTTATCGAATTAATGGAGAATTATAATAAGCTGATGGAATGAATCCAAGTGATGGAATGAATCCAAGGAAAAAATGAATCCAAGGAAAAAATGAATCCCGGTCTTTATATCAAGGCCCTTTGCTTAATCATTTCATGTACGTTATTTGCATCCGGCACATTTTCGAGAGCAGCCCTGGCTGCAGAGACCTTGATATTGCTGCCGGCTTTTGGATTGAGGCGTATGGTTCCGCAATTCCTGAGCTTGTCAATGAGACCTGCACTTAAATGGGGGCTGTAAACTGCCTCATAGTCCAGCACATTGATATCCTTTCCCATAATGCCCGAGGTAAAATAGATGCGCTTGTCCGTGACGGCATAATGGATGTATCTCCAGTTGAAAGCGCGATAAGCAGGCATTATTACAAAGACGATCACCACGACTGCAAGACCCAGATTAAGCTCGGATTCGAAGCTGACGGATGAATTTTCCTGCGAACCGACCGTATATGAGACAAATAGATAAAATGCCAATGCCGCCAGGATTATCAGGTAGTTCAGAAGCTTGCCGAGTATAAACGCCACTTTGTCGGGCTTGCCCTCCCATACCAGGTTTTCACCGGGAGCAAACATATCCTTTATCATAACCACATTCTTTCCCTTCAATAAATCGCTTTACCGGTAACTATTATATCATTAATCCAGCCCTGGTCCTATAGTGCCAGATAATCCTCCAAAGTACTGAAATCGCGGCCAAGGGCGGACACGGTTACCGAACAGTCCTGCAGGGCAGATTCTTTTTGTATGAAATCAATATCAGTGTCCTCTTTGCTGTTGGTTATGATATAAACTGTGTTGTATGCGGCAGCATATACCTTGTCGAATTTTCCTCCCAGGATCCCGGCCAGATCGGGGCTGCTAAAGCTGAAGCCTTTGGAATGGCTGACCTTGAGCACGAACAGCTCCAGCCCGTATTCGGCTGCCTGCTTGATTTCATTTTTAAGGTCTCTTTTAAATACTTCCTCATAGTCAGGCTTCAACATGCTCTTCTGCTCTTCGATGAGATCCAGGCTATAAAGAAGAGGAGCGATGTGACCTGATATCGTTTCTATAGTAAGGACATTTTCCTCGTCACTGATCAAACTGTCGAAAAACTCAAATACTATGATAACACCGAGGGTTTCGACCTCCGATCTGCCTATATATATTGGTGCAATAAGCGCCCCTGTTATATCTCCGAACCTGTCATGGACATCTTCGCCGAAATACTTATTCAGCTCATCGCTCTCCATGGCCAGAGCAGTTCTGCCCTTAAACACCCTGCTCCAGTTCCTGTTGGTTTTTATTGTCGAAACACCTTCATTTATTCCGAAGCTGCTTCTGACCATAAACTTTTTTTCTTCTCTGTCGTATGTCGCTATCAAACATTTCTCGGCCAGAAATGCTATACTGAGAGTTTTCATTGTAATATCCATCAGTGTTTCGATGTTCATTGAGCTGTTGATGTTTTTTACGAGTGTATTCAATGAAATCAGCCTGTCCAGCTTATTCTGAATAATTTTTTTCTGCTCTTCCACCTGTTTGAGATGTTTTGCGTTTGATATGGCAATATATGTGGAGGAAGAGAGGCTTTCGATCAGCTCGAATATGTTCCTTTTGTATTCCGCGCCGGTGACCGTTGCGCCGAGGGTCACAAAGCCCAGTACATGGTCGCCCTTGTTGAGGAGGATCACATATTGAGCCTTCAGCACTGTAATACTATTGACGCCGTCTTTGAAAATACTGTTGAAATACTGCTCATCTTCAGGCTTTGACAGGTCAATGATGATGCGGTTCGGATCCACTGCTGCATTTTGATTGATTTCAAGAATTAGATCCAGAGACTTGATGCTTTCAAAAATAAACCGGCAGGATCTGAGGACATATCTCTCGCTCTTTTCATCATACAGCACAAAGCCCGTCGAAGAACTCTGTGTCAGCTCGGAGAATACATCTATGGACAGGCTGTACAGAGAATCCAGGTCCAGCTGGCTCAGCAAGGCTTTAGATGACTGGTTTATTGCAAAAAGATTGAATATCTTTTCATCGAGGCTTGCATTGGTGTTCTTTAGCTCGTTATAAGAGGCGTAATTTCTCATTGCACTGTTGCAAAGGTTCATCAGAACCTCACATATGATGTGGTCGTTTTCGTCAAAGTTTCCCGACGTTTTTTCCGGGATCAGTATGAAGCCTTCCAACCCTGCATCGATTATGATCGGTACGACTATTTCTACATTGCAGCGGCTGAATATTTCTTCATCAAAGAAACGCAGGATAGAAGACCTTCCTGTAAGTATATTCCCATGAAAGACAGCCAGGTCATTGAGCTTTTTGGAGCCGGGGATGGTTTTGAGCCCGATGCATCTGCCTTTTTCTCTGACCAAACGGTAGCTGTCGCCGGTAAATGAGTACAGGGACGAGCTATCAAGGGTCAGGAGCTCGTTTACAAAGTCAAATGCCGCATTCATGATCTGCTCGGCATTGAGCTTCTGCGAAAAATAGTCGACAGCCAGGATAAGACCTGAGTAACGGAACATCTTGCCGGAAAGCTCTCTTTCTCTCTTTTGTTCTTCAACCTTATTCAATATTTCATTGTAGCCCATATCTACGCCTCCTGGTACGATAGAAAATTATATCTCTCTCATTTCATTATCCTGCATAAAGAAGCATGATGCGATGGAATCTCTGAACAATTCCTTTGTTTCATTCTTTATTTGTATCATTGTATTCGGATAGGCCCTTTTCAATATATTGACTTCTCCCTCGCCTTTTACGCGGAAATATTTCTGCATAGTCCTCAATTCCTTTTCAAGGCGCCTGACCTCGTCTTTGGATTGAAAATACCTTTCTCTGGCTGAATCGAAGCTCTTGTACTGTTTTGAGCTTGAATCTACCGCTTCGGTGAATATTGAAAATGCCTGCTTGGCTTTTGCAAGATTTTCTTTTGCCTTGACCAGCGATGCATGAAGCTCGTCCAGGTCCTTTTTCATTTTACTGCGGCTGAAGCCCTTCACGATGATCTGTGTGCGTATTTCTCTCTCGTTTCCTATATAAGCGGCTTCTACCTTTTGCTCCGCCTCTATGACCCCGCCGATTATCCTGCCCTTTGCTGATTCAACGATCACCTGCTTTGCTATGATATTGCTGTTCAGACAATAAAAGCCGACATAGACCACACCGTCGCTGATGACAGTGGCATCGGAAATGAACTTTGTATATATATCCTTTGTGGACCTGATGACTGCTTTGTTTTTGCCTGCAATACCGCCCTTGATCAGTATATTGCCGCCGCGGCTGACGACCTCCTTGACACTGCCGATCCCAAACTCTCCAAGGACCTCTAGATCGTCCCTTGCAGCTACTGAAAAGTTATCTGCGATGGCGCCCTTGACAGTGAGAAAGCCGTCGAAATCAATATTGCCGGTGTTGAAATCGATATCGCTGGATATCTCAAGATAGTTGGAAACACTTATTTTATCTCCGTTATAATGCACAGCGCCGGTGGTTTTTGCATAAAGGGTGGTGACCCCGTTTTCATATACCTCCGAAACTGTGCTGGGGTCATAAAAGAGCGGAAAGCGCTTGCCTTTCAGCTGATGCACGACTTCGCCCTTTACCGACTTGCCTGGCGCTCCATCTGTGGGGTCCGTGCGCTCTCCCAGCCAATCGCCCTTCTGGACTTTATTTATCAGATTCAATTCATAGTGATCTACCTTGCCGTCCTCTTTTATTTCAGGCTTCGGCTCTTTTAACTCAAACATTTTGATAACTGAGTCCTTGCCATTTACAGGCGGTATACCTTCTGCTACCAGAACAGGCACCCTGGACTCAAGCCTGCCGGCCAGAGCATCTGCCTTGATGCCGTAAATAACTCCTCGCTCCCGCAGCTTTACTATGATCTCCTTCATCAGGGAGGCCCTGTTTTCATGGGACAGTTCATGTTCCTCGAGGTACAATGTCACATATGCCTTCATGTCATTGTCGGTTACTTCTATTACTATCCTTTGGTCTATTATGCCGAATTTCACCGGAGGGTGGGGGGCATTGAGCAGAGCATTTCTGATGGCGATAAAGCTGGTTATCCTTATTTCCGGATTATTAGTGATGATCACATTGAAATCCTGGATCAAATACCCTTTTTTATATGTTTCAAGGTATACGCCATCCGTGTTTTTTGTTATCCTAATGTAATCGTTTTTAATAATGTCCATGATATTAACTCCATCTCATGCTGGTTATGATATTCTGTAAGTATATTTTAAGTATTCGACATGTACAGTAACTATCCTTCTTATTTCGACATATTTAGCAAGCATTTTCACATTTTATAACAAGTTGGCAATTTTGATCAGGAAAAGAGATGCAACACTTACTATACAAATTTTGCAAAGTATACTTGACATCATTTGCAAAGCTTGCTATACTAAATATGCAAAGTACACATTGCAATAGTAAGTGATAAGGAGGATGTGTTTGAAAACCAGGATTGCAGAACTGCGTAAAAAAAACAAACTGTCTCAGGAGGAGCTGGCTCTTGCTGTAGGTGTCACAAGACAGACCATAACATCCCTGGAGTGCGGCAAGTACACCGCATCCCTTGTATTGGCCTACAAGATAGCCAGGTATTTCGGACTGACCATAGAAGATGTATTTGATTTTTCAGATGTGGAGGAGTTGTAAGAATGGAGAGGTTTAAAGATAAAATACGAAAAAGAACAGTTTTGATGTCGTTATCCATAATAGCAATCTCAGGGATTTATTCTGTATTATCATTATACAGGGGCAGTATGCCCGCAGTACCTTATTTTATCAAAGACCTTCATACAGGAGCGTACCTTGGCATTAAACTTGTACTTTTATTCTATGTTTTAAAATATATCAGAAGTATACGGAGGGAAGAAGCACTCAAGAGATTATACATAGAAGAGAATGATGAAAGAACGATCATGATCATGCAAAAGTCCGGTGCATCAGGTATGGTCATATGCATGATCGGCTTTGCAATCGGTACTATCGTGGCTGGGTTTTTTAATGCCATCATGTTCTTTACACTACTTAGTGCGCTAATATTCATCGCATTGGTCAGGGTCTCTATAAAAATCTATTATCATTTCACAATGTAAACAGGAGGTACTATATATGTGCTGGTTACGTGATATCATAGCTGATAAAAACAATGTACAGGAGGATACTGATAATATGGGTAATGGAAACGGTAAAGGAGAAAGATGTTTTATGAAGAATTGGCATTTGATCGCAGGCTTGCTGGTTTACAGTTCAACTATTATCCTAAAGCACACTATCGGGCTTCATGACTTTTTGTTGGGATTCGGACACGGACTCAGCATCGTGCTCATCATTATTGGCTTGCTTGCTTCTGCCGGAAGATCGGTATGCGGCCGGATAAAGCGCCGGAGAAAGCTCTCGGCCTGACTCACTCAACGAAAGGAGCAAAAGATGAAAAACAAGACAACAATCATGTTCGATCTGGATGGTACGCTGACGGATCCGGCAATCGGTATCACAAGATCCGTGGATCATGCGCTGGAGTTTTTCGGCATCAGGACCAAGGACCTGCGGGAACTGTGCAAATTTATAGGACCGCCGCTGAAGGATTCATTCATGAAGTATTACGGATTTGATGAGACTACTGCGATGGTGGCGGTGGACAAATACAGGGAGTATTTCAGGGAGACCGGCATATATGAAAATGAACTGATAGAGGGCATCGATATACTGCTGGCAAAGCTTTCGGAAAGTGGAAGACAGTTGATACTGGCTACCTCCAAGCCGAAGGTTTTTGCAGACATCATACTGGAGCATTTCGGCCTGATGAAATACTTCAGCATTGTATGCGGCAGTGAGCTTGACGGCACCAGAGTCAACAAGGATGAGGTGATAGCATATGCTCTCGAAAAGGCCGGGATCGCTGACCTAAGGTCAACAGTCATGATAGGTGACCGGGAGCATGATGTCATAGGGGCACAGAAGGCGGGTATCGACTGTATAGGAGTCCTGTTTGGTTATGGCAGCCGCGAGGAATTGCAGGAGGCAGGTGCAGCGCTGCTGGTTGAGACTGTTGAGGAGCTTGAGGCAGCACTGATATAACAATGAACAGCGGCCTCTTAAAAACTATTGACAGAATGGTAAATATTGAAAATTGAGTATAAAGGTGTGATGAATGATGCAGACAGAGCTTCGTGAATGCTCGATGCGCGATGGGATCGATATATTGGAAATGTTGCGGGAGATCGGTCCCGGAGAGAATGGATTCCAGAACAATGCTTTTAATGTAAAGGATGAAGTGTTTCATAATGTTATTGGCAGATGGATCGATATATCCCGGGGAATCGGTCTGGAGCCGGGATTTGTGCCCCAGACTTTGTACTGGCTGTACATAGATGGGAGAGCTGTCGGCATAGCAAAGCTGAGGCACTATCTGACGGACAGCCTGAGGGCTGTCGGCGGTCATATCGGCTATTGTATCCGGCCTTCTGAAAGGGGTAAGGGCTATGGCAATATCCTCTTGTGTGAAACACTGAAAAAAGCAGCAGAAATAAATATACCAAGGGCACTGTTGATTTGCGATGAAGGAAACACCGCCTCCGGGCGTGTCATAGAAAACAATGGAGGAGTGCCGGAACGCACTGATAATGGAATGTGTTATTACTGGATCCAACTGGATATCGATTCGGGCATAAGAGAGATACATCCCGATGATTATGAGGAAATGTTCGAGCTGTGGAAAAACACACCTGGAATGGGTATCAGTGAAGCTGATTCTAAAATCAAAATGCATCAGTTTCTCCTGAATAACCCAGGACTGAGCTTTTGCTTCAAGGAAGGGAACAGGATCGTTGCCACTTCCCTGTGTGGACATGACTATAGAAGGGGCTATATATATCACACCGCAGTGCTGCCTGAATACAGGGGCAGAGGCATAGCCCGGATGCTGGTGAGAAAAAACCTTGAGCAGTTGAAGACAGCCGGCATCGAAAAATGCCACTTGTTTGTGTTAGGCAACAATGAGCTGGGCAAAAGCTTCTGGCATTCGACAGGCTGGACCAGGCGGAACGATATATGCGTATATTCCCGTGATACTTGAGAAATAATACGGCATTGCTTAGGGAGCTTCAGGAGATGGGATTTTGCGTCATTGGAGCATATGCTTATGCAAGAGGGCATATCGAGGCTTTCGAAACCGAGGCAAAGAGAGGTTGTCAAGAGTCAGCAACTAATATATATTGAAATAATGAGGGAAAGAAATAGTAAAGGAAATGCAGGATCAGATGAAAATATTGGTTGATGCAGATGCATGCCCGGTTAAAAGCATAATTGTAAGAATAGCAAAACAGCAAAACATACCTGTAATAATGCTGATCGATACGAGCCATGAGCTTGATGACGGATATAGTACTGTCAAAGTGGTCGATAAGGCGCGGGACAGTGTTGACATCGCGCTGGCTAACCTTATTGTTAAAGGAGATATTGTTGTGACACAGGACTACGGGGTTGCAGCAATGGCCCTTGGAAAAAGGGCAAGAGCAATAAACCAGAATGGCATGATATATAATGACAATAATATAGACAGGCTTTTGTTCGAAAGACATCTCGGGCAGAAGGTGCGAAGAGCCGGAGGCAGGACGGCAAATGCCGGAAAGCGGACCAGGGCAGACGACGAGAGCTTCGAGGAGGCATTTGCAAGACTGATACGTGAGGCGGCAGGCACAGAAACGTGATGCCTTTTGAAGCGATTTTACGAAGCGGATGTTTATGATGAGTAATTATGAAGTGATGCTTTATGAGGTGGTGCATAATAAGTGATACTTTACATGGAATGTTGTGTAAAGTGATAGCTGAGGAAGCGACAGCACCAGAGGGAAAATACTATATGAGGTGAAAGGAAGCTGATGAATATGGAAAATTTCACACCGATACATATAAACGCTGAGAAGGGCGACTTTGAAGGGAATGGGGCATACGGCAGGTATGTTTTGATACCGGGATCCGATGGCAGGGCTGAGAAGATTGCTGCCATGTGGAAGGATGTCACAGTCAAGAAGCATCCCAGAAACCACAATCTGTACCTGGGCAAGATGGAGACGGAGACCGGAGATATCGATATGGCTGTCATATCCACCGGAATGGGTGCTGCAAGCGCAGACATCATAATCAGTGAACTGATCGCCTTGGGAGCCAGGAACCTCATTAGGGTTGGAACGTCAGGCTCCATGCAGCCGGAGCATATCCCGGCGGGATCTGTGGTAGTGCCGACAGGCAGTGTGAAGGACGAAACTACATCTGCCAGATACCTTCCGGCAGAAGTACCGGCCATCCCGTCAATTGAATTCATTCTGGCAGCCCACAGGGCATATGAGCAGATGCTGGCTGAGCCGGACGGGGCCCTTGCTCATCAGGTGTTTTTCGGGGTCGTTCATTCAAAGGATTCTCTTTATGCCAGGGAGATCGGAGCCGGACCTATGTGCCGGGAGAACGAGGAATACATGAGATTGTTGAAAGAGGGAGGAGTACTGGCCTCTGAGATGGAGACCAGTATACTGTTCACTCTTGGGCAGGTTTACAGCCAGCAGTGTAGAAATGCCGGCAAAGCCCCTGTGCTGACAGGTGCCGTCCTTGCTGTTATAGGCGGATCTACGCCCTTTGGCGACAAGGACACCGAAGCTTTGGCTACTGATGCGGCTATATCATTTTCCCTAAGGACCATTGAAGCACTGGATAATATGCGCTCATAATGCTCCCGCTGTGCGCCGGACTCTGCCGGACCGCTTATAGTACCGGCGCGGTTTGCGGCTGGCGTGAAGATACAAGATAAGCTGCAGCACTAAAGAGCAAGGCAGTTTTTTTGCCTCATCCAGCAGTGTGGTCACATACTTGTCATAAAAGCTGCTCCTGCGCTCCTCCTGGATCACTTTTTTAGCTCCTGCTGCAACAAACATCCCGATTCCTCTCCTTTTATACAGAATACCCCGGTCGACAAGAAGATTTATGACCTTGCCGGCAGTAGCAGGGTTGATTTCAAATATGACAGCCATCTGGTTCGTTGAGGGTATTTGAGTCTCCTCCTCTATCACGCCTCTGATTATGTCATCTTCGATGCTCTCTGCGATCTGCAGATAAATCGATTTCTCGTTGTTGAAGTCCAATTTCATTTTCACACCTCCCTGTTGGATCATTTGCCAAACCAAGTTCCATGTCAACACAAAAAATTAAACTTTATAGAAAAGACGCATTTCCCTGTGGGGAAACGCGTCTTGGAAAGGATCGCAGTCTATGTAACTGTTGAGATCTGTCCTTTCTTCAGCACCGTCAGCGCTGGAGTGAGAAGTAGTCGACGATGCCTGAAGCAAGCTTCTTTGCCAGGTAGGTCTGCTCCAGATCATCTGTGAGCAGCTCTGCTTCACGGGGGTTGGGCATGAAGCCCATCTCGATGAGCATGGATGGTGTCCAGGTGCCCCTGACAACGTAGAAGTTTGCCCAGTAAAGGCCTCTTCCTCTTCGGCCGGCATCCACTGAGCCTTCCAAAAGCTTCTGGGATAGAGGCTTTGCTATGGATTCCTTGTAATGTACCGAGAAACCCTCGATTTTTGAGATGTCTACATTTTCAGCCATACTGTTTGCATGCAGCGACAAGAACATGTCGGGCTTTGCATCTCTTGAGGCTGTAAGCCTGTCGGACAGGGACATGGTTTTGTCTGTGGTCCTGGTCATCAGCACCTTGGCACCCAGCTTCTGCAGTTCTGTTCTGAGCTTCAGCGCTGTATTAAGGTTTACCCTTTTCTCAGGGTAGACAGTGCCCAAGGGTCCGGTAGCACCACTGTCGTCACCGCCATGACCTGGGTCGAGCATAATGACTATTCCGGTGAGGGGTTTGTCGCCCTTTGCCGCTTTTACCGGTCTCTTTATATGAACGATGATACCGTCGGATACCTTTTCTATATAGTATCCGTCGATATTTGCACCTGCTTTCATGGTAAGGGTATACTGGCCTATATGCCCGGATTTGCTGAACACCGCGGAAGAGAAGGGCGCATCTGCCGGCAGTACAGGTATCACACCTGAGGCAGCAGCAGATATGTTGACCTTGAGCTTGGAGCCGTTAAATGAAGCAGTTGCCGCAAGAGATGAGGGATAGGTCAGCTTGAGGGTGTCCCACTGTTGCCCGGTTTTGTAAACCGCAGAAGTGATTTTTGGATTCAGAGCTGCCTTTGATGTATATGTGGAAATGCTTATCTTCCTTACCCACAGGCCGGAGGCAAGCCGTGCATAGCTGCCTGTCATGCCCGTCACATAGTCCACCATGCCCTTTCTGAGCTCATACGCCGCACCGTTGCTGGAGTTGGGAGTTTCAAAGGTATCGATATCTTCATTTGTTATCTCTGCATAAAAGGGAGAACCCTTCATAATGACTCCGACCTTGGCCGGTGCTGTGACGCTTTTAACAGTACCGTTATAATTCATCGTATAGACCGGCTTGCCAAGATCTATGTTTCTGGGGGTCCCGGTATATGTCGGGATAGTGTAAGTATAGGTGAATTTTGCCTGATAGAGACCGCCGCTCTTGGAGGCTGTTGTCATCGCATATGTCTTGCCGCCGATCTTGACCGAGACCTTTGCACCTGCGGGGGCCTGGCAAGTCAACGTTATTTTTTCACCCGGCATCCTGTATTCCTGTGACTGGGGGAATACAGAGGAGGCTATGATCTCGGCCTTGCTCATCTTTGTTGCAGCCGAGGAGCCCGTTGACCTTGTGATGATCCGTGTCACATATGAGCCGTCCTGTGAAAAGGTAAATGTATTGGCACCCTTCTCCAGATCCATTAAAACACCGAAATAGCCTCTGGGCGAGCGGTTTTCAACCAGCTTCCCGTTTATATAGAAGGGCTTTGTGGGATCGGAGGTGCCTGTCAGATAAAACTTTGTATAGCTTGTGGTAATATCACGGGAAGGCCATGCAACTGTGACAGGCGTACCGGCGGTATTTCCGTCCAGCCGGCTGTAGACGCTCTTTATAGTGGCGCTGAGAGCAGGATATTTGGCAAGGGAGGTGTAATTATAGAACAAGCTTCCCTTGACCTCAGGGTAGTTTCTGTTCAGCAGGATCTGTCTCTCTATCTCCGCCACACCGTACCATGGGCTGGATTTGCTTGAATTGCCCGCCTTGTAGGCGGCATGGCCGACATACAGATCCACTGATGTACCGCTGACCACATTTTTCCACCATGTGAGCAGCTTGCTGTAGTCAGCTATATTGTATCCGATATTCCAATAGATCTGAGGACAGATATAGTCAATGATCCCGTCCCTGACCCATTTTCTTGAATCGGCATAATGCTCGTAATATGATTCAAGGCCGTTTGTATCGCTTCCAAGAGAGTTGTTTTTCTTATTTGCCCAGATGCCAAAGGGGCTTATGCCAAAGCGAACGTCTCTGTCAGCCGCCTTGACTGCGCTGTGGACCTCTGAAACCAGCAGGTTGACATTGTTTCTTCTCCAGTCACCGATGCTTTTAAAGCCTTTTCCGTACTTGGTGTATGTTGCGGAATCATTGAAATCACTTCCGGGATAGAAGTAATCATCAAAATGTATGCCGTCGATTTCATAATTGTTGATGATCTCCATAACACTATCCACGATCAGTTTGCGTACTTCCGGTATGCCGGGGTTGAAATAGAGGTTGCTGTCCTTGTACTGTACTACCCAGGAAGGATTTTTCCTTGCCGGATGGCTCGAATGCAGCGAATTCACAGTTGGCTTGGCCTCGGATACCGTCTTTTTTGTTATGCGGTATGGATTGATCCAGGCATGCAGCTCGATACCGCGCTTATGGGCTTCTGTGATCCAGAAGGCCAGCGGGTCAAAGCCGCCGCTGGGTGCCTTGCCTTGTGTTCCTGTAAGGAATTTTGACCATGGGAAGTATTGGGATTTGTAGAAAGCATCCGCTGTGGGCCTGACCTGGAGAAAGACTGCGTTGAAGCCTGTGTCCCTGGCATGGTCCAATATCTTCAGCGCCTCTGCCTTCAGTGTCTCAGGATCGGTGGTGGGCTTTGTCGGGTAATCAATATTAACCACGGATGCTACCCAAACGCCCCTCATTTCTTTTTGCTTATCTGTGATGGTATATGTGGCGTCACCTTTTACGGCAGTATTGTTTGCCAGTATCAAGTCGTCAGGAGGCAATATGGTTCCTGACGATGTATTGCCGAATCCGTCTTCTGTACTGCCGTTTGATCCTATTACAGAAGCGGTATTCGCTGCGGCCGTGGCTGCAGCTGCGGTATCGCTGAGCGATTCGGCTGTGGGGCCGCTTAGCGCTCCGGCTGTGGCAGACCCACCGTTCATGGCAGACCCACCGTTCACGGCAGACCCACCGTTCATGGCAGACCCTCCGTCCACGATAGACCCACTGTTCATGGCGTCAGTTTTTGACCCATCCAGCGATGTGTCCGCCGACGCTGCAGGAACTGCGGTGGGTCGTTCCAGTGCGCAGGTATTTGCCGTTAACAGTGCAACAAACACTACAAACATCATAATAGGGGTTGCAATTCTTTTAGACATTTTTTTCATCTTTAGCTCCTTATGTAAGATCTGGCTTCAAAACGCACCGCACACAACAGAATCTGAGCGGTTGGATCTTTGACATTGTACATTATGCGATGCGAGGACATCCACCAACTCGTCATACCTATTTCGACATATTATTTCTACAAAAGTTCTGCTATTACCTGTTTGTTTAATTTATTTTAAACTATTGTAACTAAATAGTAATATACGACGGAGGATTTTTGCAGACCAAATCCACCGCCGATTCCTTCGTCTGGATAAATATATAAATGGCATGGAGTCTCACGATGGTACATGCATTCCGCATGTATAAAAATACAGGCAAAGGGTATCAATGACCAATCTCTGTTCCAAGACACAGGTAAAGGGTACCCACGACCAGTCTCTGTTCCAAAATTCAAGTAAAGTGTAATATTTCCCAATAGTGAGTTAACATAGATTGCATAGTGCCCGATTTATGTAGACTATTTATTGAAAAAACACATTATTATTTCCCCAAAAACACACTTTACTTGCATTTTGGAACACGACCAAAGATGCAGGAGGTATGAGTCGCATGGATTCGCAAAGCATCGCCAGAAGATGACTGTGTGCAACCAGATCAGCAGGCGGTATGAGCCTCATGGATCCGCAAAGCATCGCCAGAAGATGACTGTGTGCAACCAGATCAGCAGGCGGTATGAGCCTCATGGATCCGCAAAGCCTCCGGAGTTGGTTTGGATGGGGAAGTTGATTATTTTATTCATATAAAAATATATTATCACAGAACCGGCATATTTATATTATAAAGCAGTTCCGGAGGTTGGTGGTGGATATATGAATGAAAGAAAAACGGACATAATGCTATATATTATTTTAGCCATATCGATCCTTATTTTTTTATATATAAATGTATTTAGTACATGGAATCATCGCAGTCTCGCGGATAGGCGCAGGATTGGGGACAGGGCGGTTGATCAGGAGGGGGATCACATTTCCAGCTGTGGAGGAACTGAAAGGACAACCCAGGGATTTTTAGACTCGGATGATGCCGAGACGATGAAAATTCAGGCTGTTGACAGCCTTGACGGACAACCTCTCAAAGAAGAGGCAAGCTCGGTCCATTTCGAAGAAGATACCGGGGAGAAGGAGCATAAGATAAATCCCACAGGGTGGCATCTTTTTGTGGATCTTGATAACCTGCTGATGTATGTCTACAAAGATGGCGAGCCGGTGAAAACATATGAAGTATCCGGAGGAAAGCCCAGCGCTCCCTCTCCCATAGGGACATGGAGGATCATCAGCAAGGATACCTGGGGAGAAGGGTTCGGGGGAGCATGGCTCGGCTTCAATGTTCCCTGGGGAAAATACGGCATCCACGGAACCACAGAACCATGGGCCGTTGGCAGAAGCAACAATTCCAAAGGCTGTATCAGAATGAGGAACGAGGATGTGCGGGAATTGTATGGGATCGTCCCGCATAATGCGCTTGTGACCATAGTGTATGAAGGCATGCCGTTTTATCCGATGAGGGACGGAGACAGAGGATCTGATGTTCAGGCTGTTGAAAGAGCGCTGAAAAAGCTGGGTTATTATCACGGCAGCGAGGATGGCGTCTTCGGCAGTTCGCTGAAAAATGCCGTATTGAAATTCCAGAAGGAAAACAAGCTTTATGCTACAGGTGTGATAAACAACAGCACCTACGAAAGGATCCTCCAGTTGGAGAAGGAGTATGACGAGAAGCAAAAGCAGCTCAATAGGCAGCAGGAAGAGGAGCGCAAAAGGCTGGAGCAGGAGTTGGAGTAGTGACAGGAGGGACGGACACGCACCGGGAACAATCTCCGGCACCCAAGACAAGAAATATCAAAAAAAATTGTAAAAAACTTCTTGACTAGTTGACGGTTTTGCTATAACATAAATCCATGTGGTCGCAAACAAATTGTTGTTCCACAAATATTAGAAAAGGAGGCAGGAAGATGTCAGGCAGATTTAACAGGAAGACCAGAGCAAATACATTGATCGCACATAACGCACTTATGGCGGCAGATGCAGCAATCGCAGCAAATGCAGCAAAACTTGATATGAATGGAATAATGACATCCGATGACCCTGCCTTACTCACTGTAATTATCTGACGATTTTCAACAGCTAATGAACGAGAAGGCCGTGGGTTATCCCGCGGCCTTTGATTATATCTACAGGCTGCGGAGTGTGGATCTGCGGCTTCTTTTCATGCTTGTCAGGATCTTCTGATGGTCTTTGGGTAAGGCCTGTCATCGGTGGGAAAAGAAAGCTCTGAAATGAAATGAGCTAAGGGGGAGTTTTTTTGAAACGTCTGATAAAATTGATCAGGAAGCAATGGTTGGGCTACTTGTTTGGGATTTTGACCTTGTTGACCTCCATTGTACTGGATATGTATAATCCCTATTTTGTAGGAGAAATAATCGACAGGTCGATCATCGGCGGAGAGCTGGGGTATCTCAGGATAGCTTTGCTTGCGCTTGCCGGTATCACACTGGGTCGTGCGGTTCTCGGTTACACCAAGGAGCTGAGTTTTGACATAGCCAGCTCTAAGGTCATCGTGGATCTCAGGAAAAAAATGTTCGACCACATACAGAAGCTGTCATTCTCTTTCTTTGACGAGAACAATACAGGTGAGCTGATGTCAAGGATCAAGGAAGACACAGAAAACATAATGAATGCGATCTGCTACGGCATAATGCTGTTCCTTGAGCAGATCATATATTTCATCATCGCAACCGTCATACTGCTGACCATCAACTGGAAGCTGGCACTGATAAGCCTTGTGACGATGCCGGTGATAGAGTATGTGGTGTTCAGGCTTGAAAGGTCTGTGGGCAAGACCTATGAAAAAATCAGCGACCAGAGAGCCGTGCTCAATACCACAGCTCAGCAGAACATCGCAGGGGTAAGGGTCGTAAAGGCTTTCGGACGGGAAAAGTATGAAATACAGAAGTTCCTTCGTCAGAATGAGGAGAATTACAAGATAAATTATGAACAGGCACAGGCAATGGCCAGATACAATCCTCCGATTGAATTCCTTTCGAATTTGGTCCTGGTACTCGTCGTCAGCGTCGGAGGCTATTATGTGATAGGCGGGGATATGTCCCTGGGGACCCTTGTTGCATTCAGTAATTACATTTACATGCTGATTTGGCCGATGCGCATGATGGGTTGGCTGACAAATGTACTGGCACAGTGTATGGCATCTGTTAAAAAGATCGATAAGCTGTTTGAAGAGGAGCCGTCGATACGGAACTGTGATGCTCCTATAAAGCCGGAGCGGCTGGAAGGACATGTTGAGTTCAGGAATGTGAGCTTCGAGTATGCCGGGACAAATGTACTGGAGAAGATCGACATCGATGCGAAGCCCGGCAGCACGATTGCCATCATGGGCATGACAGGAGCCGGTAAAAGCTCGCTGGTCAATCTTATAGGCAGGTATTACGACTGTTCTTCAGGACAAGTGATGATTGACGGCGTCGATGTGAGAGAGATGGATCTGACGGTGCTCAGAAAAAATGTGTCGGCCGTAATGCAGGATACATTCCTGTTCTCGGATACTATCGAAGACAACATCAAATTTGGAGCCGGAGAGGTGCCGGAGGAGGTATTCAAAGCGGCCTGCAGCGATGCGATGGTGGACGAATTCGTGTCCCAGATGCCGGAGGGTTATCAGACAGTCATCGGCGAAAGGGGCATGGGACTGTCGGGAGGCCAGAAACAGCGGATCTCGATAGCAAGGGCTCTTGTCAGGGATGCCAGGGTGCTGATAATGGACGATTCCACATCGGCTCTGGACATGGAGACAGAATACGCGATCCAAAAGGCAATGGAAAAGAGAAAGGGTATAACCTGCTTCATTATTGCCCACAGGGTATCGGCGGTCAAAAATGCCGATGAGATCCTTTACTTCCAGGACGGCAGGATCGCTGAGAGAGGAACACACAGCGAGCTTCTCAGGCTGCGGGGAAGGTATTATGACACATATTGTGAGCAGTACCGCGACTATGTGGAAGCATTGGAAAAAGAGGTGGTATAAATGCCGATAAATAATTTTAGAGAAGATGAAGAACTGCAGGAAAGCTTGAATATTTCGCTGATCAGGAGACTGGCTTCCTATCTGAAGCCTTATGCAGGGCCTGTCATAAAGACGCTGCTGCTGATGGCAGTGGTGATAGCAGTTGAGCTTTTCAACCCGTATTTTCTGAAGATAGGCATAGACAGGTTCATCGCACAGGGTGACTGGCAGAACCTGTTTGTGCTGGCGGGAGTAATGATACTGGTAAATGCGGTTGCCATGCTTTGTTCCAGATTCAGGACCCTTATCATGGGAAGGGTGTCAAACAGCATCCTTCTTACGATACGCCAACAGCTGTATGGGCATATACAGAAGCTATCGTTCTCATTTTTTGATAATAGACCTGCAGGAAAGATCCTGGCCAGGATCATAGGGGATGTCAATTCCCTCAACGATCTGTTCACAAATGCTGTAACCAGCCTGATCCCGGAGCTTGTGAAAATATCGTCAGTTATCGTGATAATGATGGTGATGAACTACAAGCTGGGGCTGGTGGCACTGGCAACGCTGCCTGTAATGGTGGTTGCATTCACATTCATATCTATATCATCGAGGAAGAGATGGCAGCTGACCAGAAAGAAATCCTCGAACCTGAATGCGTTCACCCACGAGGATTTCTCCGGAATAAGGGTAGTTCAGAGCCTTGCTGCCGAGAATGAGACCTCATCGATATTCCTGAAGCTTTGCAATGAATGGAAGAATGCATTTATCAGCGCGATACGGATGAATGACTTTTTCTGGCCTACAGTTGAAATGTCCTGGGGAGTCGGAACCATCCTGGTATTCTGGTTTGGCGCAAGCCTCATACAAACGGGCTCGATAACACCGGGCCTCCTGGTGGCGTTCACCAGCTATGTTTCGATGTTCTGGCAGCCCATAATGAACATCAGCAATTTTTATAACCAGCTTGTTACCAATATGTCAGGCGCGGAAAGGATATTCGAGATACTTGACATCGATCCCGACATAAAGGACAGAGCCGGTTCAAAGCCCCTTCCAAAGATACAGGGGAATGTTTCCTTCAGGAACGTTACCTTTGGATATGATGAGGGGCAGCAGGTGCTAAGAGATGTCAGCTTTGATATCTCGGCAGGGCAGACCATCGCGCTGGTCGGCTCGACAGGCGCCGGCAAGACGACTATAGTGAATCTGATCAGCAGGTTTTATGAGGTAACGGCGGGAGAAGTGCTCATCGACGGGCATGATCTCAACTATGTTACGCTGGAGAGTATCAGAAGCCAGATCGGTCTCATGCCGCAGGATACCTTCCTGTTCTCCACGACGATAAAGGAAAACATCCGGTACGGCAAGCTGGATGCGACAGACGAAGAGGTTATAGAAGCTGCAAAGGCCGTGTCTGCCCACGATTTCATCATGAAGTTCGAGAAGGGCTATGATACGGATGTGAACGAGCGGGGAACGCGGCTTTCTGCGGGACAGCGGCAGTTGATTGCGTTTGCAAGGACGCTGCTTGCCGATCCGAGGATCCTGATACTCGACGAGGCTACGGCCAGCATAGATACACACACAGAGCGGCTTGTCCAGCAGGGCATCAGGAAGCTGCTCAAGGGAAGGACTTCCTTTGTGATAGCCCACAGGCTTTCGACCATCAGAAATGCCGACCGCATCATGGTGGTGGAAGAAGGCGGCATCGTGGAGTCAGGCACACATGAGGAGCTTATCAAGCTCCAGGGTCAGTACTACAACCTTTACACCTCCCAGTTCAGGTTCCTGAACGATGAGGAAGAGGCAGGATAACGACAGGAAGACCGGTATGACATTCTGGCTGTATCAAGAACAGTAATATACGGCACTTGCGTAACATGATGAAGACCGGTAGGGCATTCGGACTGCTTCGCGAACAGCTACTAATCGACATCACTTGTTCAAATGAGGGCGCTGGTCACTCGCCGTCCATGGCTCGGGACGCAGCGCCTGCGGCATCCGTGCCGCAGGTTGTGGGTCCTGCGGCCTCATTTGAACTGCGTGACGCCGAAGTATCTGTAACACTTGCAGTCATGAATGCTGTACCGGTCTTCATCATGTTACCAAACAAGTGCCCTGCAACAGTTGCTGCAAAGCAGTCAGAAAGCCGTACCGGTCTTCAGCATGTTCGTTATCTAATACTTCAGTATGAGCATGATCACCGGAGCGGCCACGGTGATCAGGGAGAGAAATATCGTGCCGAAGGCTGCCAGAGCATTTTTCTCCTTTTTGGCAAGGTATATGCCGTAGCTGAAGGTATAGATCCCTGCTGCCACTACAAACAGTATTATGATAAATATGATCAATCCTTATCACCCTCCTTGCGGTCGATCTTCTCATAGGACTGAAAGATCGTGCCTGTTCGGCGTATTTTCAGGTTGAGGGACGGATTTATGATGACATCCGGGTATTGGCTCAGCCAGTTGAAGGCTTCCCATTCTTCTATGGTAAAGAAGTTGCCGGCCATATTTTCCCCAAAGCCGAATATATCTGCTTCCAGTTCTTTTTGTGACTTTTTGATAGTATGCTTTATCGAATCCAACAGGAAAGACTTTATTTGATCCTCCAGCTCATATGTGAGCTCAAGCTTCTCATATTTCACATCACTTTGAATAGCATATATTTCGGCTTCGAGACCCACTGTCACATCGATCACAGGCTTGCCGTCCTTAAAATACGCTTTGATTTTAGTCGGCCTGCTTTTATGGACATCAAAAATAATATTCTTATCAGAAAAGCTTTTGTCGGGTACCGACATCATGCCGCTCCTGTATTTGCCTTTTATCATCAGGTATGCTGCAGTTTCATATGCGTCCAGATAGCCGATCATCCTGCCGGTGTGGAACACAGCCATACCCGACAGCTCTCTTTTTGAGACACTGGATCTGGGTGTTTCGCCGGGGATGATGCCTTTACGCCCGTCAAGCTTTGTGGTATTGTTTTCAAAGTCGAAATCATTTATTCCTCCATATAACGCTATCGGGCACTTATAAGAGGATATCATAGCGGTATGGAAGTCCATAAATTCGACCATGGGAAACAGACTTGTGAATTTTGATTGGGTCAACAGTAATTCTATCGACTTGGAAAGGCTGCCTCCGATACTTGACTCATTTGCTTCTATAAATTCCTCAGCGGATCCTCTTACTACGACAATAGACATGCTTGGACGGGTCTCGTTATATCTTTCAAGGCCTGCTATATGGCCTGCTATGTCTTCTCGTGCGTATTCCTCAGAAAATATGACCCATTTGGCATGCATCAGCGATACCCGCCTGGATATGCTCGTGTTCAGCATATCTATAGCCTCTAGCATAGTAGGAGCCTCGATAGTGTGTACAAGACTGTTGGACTGTGCCTTTTTGTTTTCATTTCCTGAAGCGCCGCCCGCACTGTCAGCGCCGCCGGGGCCTGTGTATGTTGGATATTGGATGGTAAGCCTGAGCCTTCCCTCTGAGCCTTTATCAACACCTACAGAGATGGCATATACTTCATCATCGATCTCGCGTGCATCAAAACAGCCTGCGAGAAGGGATGCGGATATTACTGACATGAGTACCAGTGCTAGGATCTTCTCAGGCATCTGCTATATCACCCTTTTTTCTTGTTATAAATGCCAGAAGCAATATAGCGGCAGGGATCAGATACATGATATACAAGCTGTACTGTCTGAGGAAGGTGATGTTTTTCTGGGTCACCTCCTGCATGCTCTGGGGCAGTATCGCCACTATATATACGAGTATGGCAAATGGCAGAAGTATCGGCAAGTGGTCCTTTATCCTAAATGTTTTGCAATATAGCAGCATGCTGATATAATAGGAAGCTGTCGTTGTAATGACTGATGAAATGACCCATATGAACAGGAATACGGATTCAAGTCTTTGTACATATCTGTTGAAATATATTGATCTGGATAATTCAAAAACGCCTGAGATACTTTCACTGCCTGATGTGTAACCATATATCGACAAATAACAAAGCAATGATATGGAAAAGACGACGCCTGATATAAGTATACTGGTAAGAGCTGCTTTTTTATAATCCCTGTGCCCTTCCAGTGCGTTTACTGTAAAGGCAAGGAGAAGAAATTCGTTATATGCCGAGCTTCTGCTCAAGCCAAACATGATTGTTTTTTCAAGCCCGTGGCCCCCGATGGGGTTCAGCAGGTTAAAATTGAAGCGATTTGCGGACAGCAGCAAAATAAAAACCAGGCCGGCCATGGATGGAATGAAACAAATGGCGCAGAGCCGCGCTATTGCTTGAAAGCCGTATCTCGAGATTATCAGCGAGGCAACCAGAAAGAGAGATATTATCAGGCTTGTAGGTGTATATGGCAGATTGTACACCTTGATCATTTCCACAAATTCCCGCAATGTTGATCCTGCATTGAAGACACAATATGCGCTTATTGCCAGTATCAGCAGCTTGCCGATGAACCTGCCGGCGACTATTTCGAAAATCGCTGCCAGGTCCTTGCCCGGGAATCGTTTCAGCAGCATATAAACAAGCATGAACACAACGACTGTCACTACACAGGAGATCAGCGTAGTATACCAGGCAGCCGTACCCGTCTGACTGATGATGCTCCCTACGCTTGTAAAGAATATTTTATTTACCGTGATGACCGAAACGAATGAAATGGCCTCAAACACTCCGATCTTGCCCTCGCTGTTCATTTTTGATTTCCTCCCGTCTTATTGCTTCTATATCGGTTCGACAAGATCCATTTTCTCGATATTTCAGGCTGCCGTCTTTCGTCAAGAGGGTCAGCATAATCAGGCCGCAGTTCCTGCTTCCAAATAGGCAGCCTTACCAGCAGGTCGCTGCTTTTTCGTGTTGTTGGCGCCAGCTGTGAGAATAACGGCACTCCAAATGATTCCTGACTCACCCCGAATGTAAGCATTATGATCAAGGCAAGTGATATGCCGAAAAATCCAAGAAAGGCCCCTGAGAAAATGTAGATCATTCGCATGATCCTCATGGAAAATGCCAGATTGAAGTCCGGTATGGCAAAATTGCCCAGACCGGTGAATGCGACGATAATGATCAGGACAGGACTTACAAGATCTGCCTGAACAGCGGCTTGTCCCAGTATCAGGGCGCCGATGATGCCGATGGTATTTCCGATAATGCCAGGTATCCTGATACCGGCTTCGCGTATCAGCTCAAAGGAAAGCTCCATAAGGATGACCTCTGCCAGTGTTGGAAATGGCACATTTTCCTTGGCCTGAGCTATGGCGATCAGCAGATCCGTTGGGATCATCTCCCTGTGGAAGGTAGTCAGAGCCACATAAAGCCCGGGCAGCAGTGAGGCAACAAAGACTGCGAACAGCCTGACGAATCTTAAAAAAGTGCCGAATTGCCATCTAAGCGTAGTGTCCTCCGGTGTATTCAAAAAATCGAAAACCGTTACCGGCACAATAAGTGCAAAGGGACTTCCGTCAGCGAGAATGGCGACCTTGCCGTCTGTGAGATGAGCTACTGTCCTGTCGGGCCTTTCAGTCGATATTATGGTTGGGAAAATGGAGTTTGGATTGTCTTCTATAAAATGCTCCAGTACACCGTCGCTCATTATAAGATCTGTTACAAGTCCCCTGATCCTTCGTTTGACTTCGGCTACCAGAGACGGATTTGCAAGATCCTTCAGATATAGGACGGCTATCTGTTCATTGTTGCGCTCTCCAAGCTTGAAGAATTCAGTGGTAAGTTCTTTGTTCTTCAATATCCTCCGGACCAGAGTTATATTGGTCCTGAGATTTTCGTTGTACGCCTCCTGAGGTCCCTTGACCACGCCCTCTACCTGTGGCTTGTCAACATTGCGCTTATCAAACCCCTTTGTCTCACATAGTATATAATTCGGGTAACCGTCTATACATAAGGCAGTGTTGCCTGTCAGTACATCGTTTATCGCTTTTTCATGGGTGTCGGCCTTTTCGATCTGATGAGTCTCTATCACACTGTCGTATATGTAGTCGAAAAGATTTTTTCCACCCAGGTCATTGTACTTGCTTTTATCCAGCAGCGGTCTTAAGATTGACTGATTGATGGTGTTGCGGTCTGACATTCCGTCCAGATAAAATATAAAGGCATTCACCCCATCGCCAATACACAGTCTGCGAATGACGATATCCTTGTTGTCCGGGTGATTGAACGCATTCTCTATATATGAAAGGTTTTTTCCAAGCTGGTGATAGGCTTTTGTTTTTTTGTATTTTGACTGCTTTGTAGTTTCACCACTGCTGTATCCAGCCTTGTTCACATGATTGGCTTTAGCGCTGTCGGCCTTGTCTCTGCCGGTTTTGCCGCCGCTGCCGCTGTCTCTGCCGGTTTTGCCGCCTCCGCCGCTATATGCTGCTCCATCCGCATTGTTGGCAGATGTTGAGGGATCCTTGTATATAAGCCATGAGAATATGCTTTTTGAAGAAGCTTTTTTGCCCATAAAGTCACCTTTTGTCTATTTTGTGCCGGACTGTCAGACATCGCCAGCATTTCTCAGTCATATTATTTCCACAACTTGTGCAGGATATGTCTGATTTCAACGGTTGGTTTCATCTATTGACGGCTGTAAGTTAAAGTGCTAGTATACTACAAAGATTACTATCTTTTACCTGTACTGCTTGCCTGGTACTCACGAAATGACACAGGCACCGCATTTTCAGAACGAAAGGGAACAGGTGATGAGTAAAATAAGTATGATCGAATTAAACAGCAACGACAGGGAAAGAGCAATCGAGCTCGAGGAATTGGCGCGTGAGATATGGATGGAGCACTATACGCCGATAATAGGCACTGACCAGGTCGACTATATGCTGTCTAACTTTCAGAACGCCGACAGTATACTCAAAAGTATTAGATCGGACAACTACAGGTATTTCATGGTATTTGAGGGTTCAAGACCTGTCGGTTATTTTGCCGTCAAGCCGGAGGGTGACAGAAAGAAGCTGCTGCTGAGCAAGCTTTATTTGCATAGGGACTGCAGAGGCCGGGGCATCTCGAGGCTGATGCTGGAAAGGGTGCGGCTGATAGCCCGGGAATGCGGCATGGATCGCATCCAGCTGTTCGTCAACAAGCACAACAGCTCAGTAAATATATATAAAAAGCTTGGTTTCAGGATCGTTGAGGAGCTTGTGACCGATATAGGCAACGGTTATGTTATGGACGATTACAGAATGGCACTTGATGTTTGAGCAGCGGCGTGAAATGAGATCGCCGGGCAAGAGAACTTTCATGGGGAAAAGCGCTTGTGCACCGGAGGATATACATACCGGATAAGCTGCCGGTGATTTTATCGCATAAAGAAGGACGACATGACAATGGAGGTATAATAAAATGGGAAGAAAGAATCTGACGATGCTGACGGATTTTTATGAGATCACCATGGCCAACGGCTATCTGCAGACCGAGCTTAAGGATAAAATTGCATATTTCGATATGTTTTTCAGAAAAGTGCCGGATAACGGCGGCTTTGCAATAATGGCAGGGATCGAGCAGTTCATTGAATACATCAGGGAACTGAGATTCGACGATGCGGATATAGAGTATTTGAGAAGCAAAAAGCAGTTTTCCGAGGACTTTCTGGAGTACTTGAAAAATTTCAAGTTCACCTGTGACATATGGGCTATACCGGAGGGAACCCCCATATTTCCCAATGAGCCCATCGTGACAGTGAGAGGACCTGTGATAGAGGCACAGTTCATAGAGACGATGCTCCTTTTATCGGTAAACCATCAAAGCCTTATTGCCACCAAGGCAAACAGGATAGTGACCGCAGCCGGGGGACGCCCGGTAATGGAATTCGGATCGAGGAGAGCACAGGGGTATGATGGTGCGGTCAACGGTGCAAGGGCATCATATATAGGGGGCTGTGCAGGGACGGCCTGTACGATAGCCGACCGTGATTACGGTATCCCGGCGCTGGGCACCATGGCCCACAGCTGGGTCCAGATGTTCCCTACGGAGCTTGATGCATTCAGGGCATATGCAAGGATATATCCCTCAAACTGCACCCTGCTGGTTGATACATATAGTGTGCTTAAGTCAGGGGTGCCAAATGCCATCAGGGCCTTCAAAGAGGAAATACTGCCCAGGGGCTTCAGGCCGGTGGGCATCAGGATAGATTCAGGCGACATAACCTACCTTTCGAGAAAGGCCAGGAAAATGCTCGATGAGGCCGGCTTCGAGGACTGTGCCATAGTTGCCTCCAATTCACTTGATGAATACATCATCAGGGACATACTGACCCAGGGCGCAAGGGTGGATTCCTTTGGTGTGGGCGAGAGGCTCATAACATCCAGATCGGAGCCTGTTTTCGGCGGTGTATACAAGCTCAGTGCAATAGAGGAGAACGGGCAGATCATACCGAAGATAAAGGTCAGTGAGAATGTGGGAAAGATAACGAACCCTGGATTCAAGCAGGTCTGGAGGCTCTTTGACAGAGAGAGCGGAAAGGCCATCGCAGATGTTTTGACTACTAACGATGAGGTCATAGATGACAGCAAGCCCTATGAGATATTCGATCCCGAATTCACATGGAAGAGGAAAACTGTCACCGACTTTTATGCGAAAAAGCTCATGGTCCAGCTGTTTAAAAACGGAGAATGCATATATGAATCGCCGGCTCTCGACAAAATCAGGGACTACTGCCGCGAGCAGGTGAACACACTCTGGGAAGAGGTCACCCGTTTTGAAAATCCTCATGAGTACTATGTGGACCTTTCACAGAAGCTTTGGGACATGAAGGAGAAGCTGCTGCATGAGCATTCAATGAAATAATCTGTAAAATGTATGTTGGGAGATGCCGGAATGGTTGATAAGAAGGCAGAAAACAGGCAGGATACGGCCGATAACAGGAAGGATACGGCCGATAAGGTAAGAAAGGTGAGGCGGGATGAGCTGGAAAAGCTGCTGGAGCTTTACAGGTATCTTAACCCGGAGGATCCCGATATTTTTGGTGAAGAGGCAACAAACAAGCTCTGGGATGAGATCCGCGGGGATCCCCGGCAGAGTATTTTGGTGCTGGAGGAGGATGGCTGCCTTGCCGCATCCTGTACATTGGTGATCGTCAGCAATCTGACAAGGGGCGGCCGGCCTTATGCGCTTATCGAAAACGTTGTGACCAACGGCAGCTTCAGAAGGAAAGGATATGGTACCGCTGTGCTCGATAAGGCGGTGGCCATGGCTCGTGAAAAAGGCTGCTACAAGGTTATGCTGCTCACAGGCAGAAATAACGAGGGCGTATTTTCGTTCTATGAAAACGCAGGATTTAACAGGTATGCCAAAACAGCTTTTTACATGAAGCTTTGATGATATCCATTTTTGTGTTTTACTGTCAGGTATCTATTGACAGATAGAATAAAATGCTAGTATAATACCAGAAACAATGCTGTTCATTGATATGAACATGATGAATAATGGCGATGACCGAGAAGAAGTAGGAATGATGGATCCCGACAGAGAGTTCCCGGGAGGTGAGAGGGGCGGGGAGACGCATTTTGAATACATCTTGCGAGCTGCGGGCTGAAAATGCGGCGAAATGCTGCACGAGTAGGCTGACGCCGGAAGCCTGCGACCGTTACAGCGCTAGTGAATAATACATTTATACGTTCACAACAAGGTTGATGCCGCAAGGCATCAATAAATTGAGGTGGTAACACGAAGCCACAGCTCTCGTCCTCTGACTTTAATCAGGGGACGGGGGCTTTTTTGATTTAGCCGGAGAGTGATATTACTAATAACAGAAGGGAAGGATTTTTATGTTATCAATCGATGAACAGATCAGAATAATCTCAAAGGGGACCGAAGAGATAATTGACATTGCTGAACTGAGGGAGAAGCTCGTCCGATCGCAGAAGTCAGGCAAACCCCTGACTGTGAAGCTGGGATTGGATCCGACTGCGCCTGATATCCATCTCGGGCATACGGTAGTACTGCGCAAGATCAGACAGTTCCAGGACCTTGGCCACAGGGCGGTGATCATCATCGGTGATTTTACCGGCATGATCGGAGACCCCACAGGCAGGTCAAAGATGCGCAGACAGCTGACCCGTGAAGATGTGATCGAGAACGCCAAAACCTACGAGACTCAGATATACAAAGTGCTGGACAGGACAAAGACCGATCTGCGGTTCAACAGTGAATGGCTTGGAAAGCTGAACTTTGCCGATGTTATCAGCCTGGCCTCCAAATACACGGTTGCCCGTATGCTGGAGAGGGAGGACTTCCAAAAACGTTTTTCAGCAAATGAACCAATCGGCATACATGAGTTTTTCTATCCGCTGATGCAGGGCTACGATTCTATAGAGATAAAGGCGGATATCGAGCTGGGCGGAACCGAGCAGCGGTTCAACATCCTAATGGGCAGGAAGCTGCAGAAGGATTACGGACAGGAGAGTCAGACCGCATTGTTTATGCCGGTGCTGGAAGGTACTGACGGTATCGACAAAATGAGCAAGAGTCTGGGTAACTATATTGGGGTAAGTGAAGATGCCGGCAATATGTACGGTAAGGTAATGTCCATTCCTGATCAGCTGATCATCAAGTACTTCAGGCTGGTGACAGATGTACATCCAGATGAGGTCGATGCCATGGAGAAAATGCTGCAAAGCAGCAAAGTCAATCCGAGGGATCTGAAAATGAAACTGGCCCGCGAGATAACGGGACTGTATCATGGTGCTGATGCGGCGAACCAGGCGGAGGAAGGTTTCGTGTCAGTGTTTCAGAAAAAAGGCGTACCTGATGATATAGAGGATTTCAGACTCTCCAAAGAACTGTGTGAAGGCGGGAGTATGGATATACCGGGCTTGCTGGTGAAGCTTGGCTTCTGCCCCAGCAAAAGCGAGGCCAGGAGGCTTGTAGCCCAGGGGGCTGTGAGGATCAACGGTGAAAAACTGGCAGATTTCACAGTGGCCGGCATAAAGAGCGGTGATGTTTTGCAGGCGGGGAAGCTGAAGTTTGCGCGGCTAGTATTTGATGAATGAGCCTGGGGCGAACTCCGTGCCGGAGCACGGTGTGCAAAAACCTCATTATCTGGGCACCCAGCTCTATCGTTAAGTTTCCATAACTCTGAAATATCCGTTTTATGTGCCCTTATCATAGTATAATACATTGAATTCTATGGAATTTTCAATGAAATCGCGCCCATATGATGAAGATTTTGCACACCGTACGTCGTTTGCTGGGAAATAATGATTATTTCCCAGACTGTGACTATAAGTGCATATTGGAATTATTCGTAATGTTTGATATTCTATAAGTGAATAGTGATCGGCAGCAGCATCGATGACGAGTCGGCAGGGTGTATCGCTGATAGGGCAGCATCGATGACGAGTCGGCAGGGTGTATCACTGATAGGGCAGCGTCCGTGGCAAGTCCTGATGTTACTGTGAAGCGGGGACATTTGTATGAAGATCAACAGGCTCCTGGAGATAACCATATTATTGATGAGCAGGGGAACAGTCACAGCGAGGGAGCTGGCCGACAGGTTCGGGGTATCTACCCGTACCATATACAGGGATATTGATGTTCTGTCCGTTGCGGGGGTGCCGGTCTATACCTGCAAGGGCAGCAACGGCGGGATTCATCTCATGGAGGGCTATTCACTCAACAAAACTATCGTAAATGAGCATGAGGCTGACAGCCTGGTGCTCGCTCTTAAAACTCTCCAGGCGACCAGATATCCGGAGCTGAGTGCCACTCTTGACAAGCTTGGGGCATTATTCAAAAGAAGCGTGCAGAATGACTGGGTCCGGGTCGATTTTTCTCCATGGGGCAGTGCACCAAACGATGATAATAAGTTCATGAATATCAAGATGGCCATTTTGAACAAGAAGGTCATCAGCTTCGATTACCTGAGCTCACTTGGGGAAAAAACAGCACGAACAGTTGAGCCGCTTCAGTTGATATACAAGGGACAAGCCTGGTACCTGCTGGGTTGGTGCAGAAGCAGGGAGGACCATAGGCTGTTCAGGATCTCGCGCATTAAGAAGCTGGCTCTGACACAGGAGAGTTTCAGGCCCCGCAGTGTGCAAAGCTGGTCAGGAACTGACACGCCTGCGTCTGTTCCGCAGATCATCAGGACAGTATTGAGATTCAGACCTGAAATAATGCACAGAGTATATGATGATTACGATGAAGAGATGATAAAAAGAAATGCTGATGGAACCTGTGATGTAGAGTTGATACTTCCCGAGGACGAATGGGTGTATGGATATATCCTGTCTTTTGGCAGCTATGTTGAGGTAATGAGCCCTCATAGCCTGAGGGAGAGAATCATTGAAAGACTGGAAAGTGCGCTGATGAATTACCGAGGGAGCCATAGTGAAAAATGATAATCATTTTGATTATGTCACAAGGTCAAGCAGCTATCGGATAGAGCCGATGCAAAACACCACTGTTTATTCCGGTGGCATGGTGGTAATAATCAAATCAATAAAGGGGGAGAGCTGAATGTCATTTTTTAAGGAGTTCAAGGAGTTTGCAGTAAAGGGCAATGTTGTGGATCTGGCTGTCGGTGTTATCATTGGAGGAGCTTTCGGAAAGATCGTGACCTCACTGGTAAATGATATCGTAATGCCGCTGATCACACTGGTGACTGGCAATCTGAGCTATGAGAACCTGTACATAGCACTTGACGGCAAGACGTATGAAACGCTGAAGGCCGCTCAGGAGGCAGGTGCTGCCACCTTTAACTATGGGCTGTTCCTGACAAATGTTATCGATTTTCTGATAATAGCATTTGTGATCTTTCTGTTTATCAGGCAGATAAACAAATTTAAAAAGAAGCCTGCACCTGCGCCGGCAACTACAAAGGAATGCCCTTACTGCCGCACCAGCATCCATATAGAGGCTGCAAGGTGTCCCAATTGTACATCGGAGCTCAAGTGAGACAGTACTGGATAAGGAGCATAGAAGAATGGGGTTTTATGAGGAAATAGCGCCTTATTATGACTATATTTTTCCTGCCGGAGAGGAACAGCTCAGACTGATATCCGATATTGCCGGGGAGCCTCCAAAAAGGATACTTGACATAGCCTGCGGCACCGGGGCATACTCAGTGAGACTGGCCCGGGAAGGTCATGTGGTATGGGGCATGGATGCTGATGCTGAAATGATAAGGCTTGCGGGTTTGAAGGCGGCGCAGGAGGATGTGCCCGTCAGATTTTTTGCCGGTGACATGCTTGAGCTTGGCAAAGGCATAGGCGGCGCCGATGACAGGTTTGACTGCATCTTCTGTATCGGCAATTCTATAGTCCACCTTGGCAGCAAGGAAGCTGTAGGGGCAGCAGTGACAGAGATGAAGGAGCATCTGGCGCCCAGCGGGAGCATCGTGCTCCAGATCATCAATTTCGACCGTGTCCTTGAGAAGGGGATCACATCACTGCCTACGTTAAAAAATGAAGATATAGGTCTTGTGTTTCAAAGAAATTATACACGTGATGAAGACACCGGGCTGATCAATTTTGATACGGTTTTGTCTGTGGACGAAGAGACAGGACCGGTCCGGCTAAGCAACAGGGTGGAGCTGTTCCCGCTCACATCCTCCATGCTCAGGGAACTTTTGGCCAATGCAGGCTTTGATTCATTTGAGTTCTTTGGAGACTTTGATAAAAATCCATATATCCCAGATGAATCATTCATGCTGGTGGCGGTAATAACCGGGCGATAATTTCCCATGCTTCGCCATGTATCTATGAGTATTTACAGCCGTCAGGCTGAAATATGCCTGACGGCTGATATAGATCATCTTATCAGCTTTATGCCCTCGTCAAAGGATTCCATGAACAAGGTATCGCCGTCGGAGCTGTATACCTCGATACCGCCGTTAAATATTATCCTTTGGGCGATTATCCTTCCGTACACCTCATGTATGCCGTTGTTGAGCACCACTGTCCCGTTTGGTGCATAGATAGTACCTCGTATCACCGCACCCGTATTGTTGAAATGTATGCTGCCGTTCTGGGAGTAGATACAGATGGAATCTGCGCCGGGCCCCTCATATACGACTGAATGGTTGAACATTATATTATCCTTTGCCAATATCGTTCCGACACCTGAGAATTTATTGCTGTTGAAATTGATGTGCCCATTTACATAAATGGCTTCATTTACATGAAGATCACCGTTGAAGCTTTGGCTTGTGTTATAGTAGGTGCCTTCTCTCTGGGCCAGCTGCTTTATTTCCTCTGAAAAATCGGGCATCTCTATAAAGTCACTGAAGGGGATCTGTTCACCGATAGTTGTGTGAGAGCTGTTCAGTGTGATCCTGCCGACTGTGTCGAGAGCGCCTGTTATTTCAAGGGAATCCTGGTTGCCGTTATACCTGAATCCATTGTTGGAATGCACACTGCCCTGTATATGGGTGTCTATGCCATTTGAGTTGATGCAGAGCTCATCATTTTTGCTGCCGGAAAACACGGCATATTCAAAGGCCCCTTTGAGATATTTACCGCCATTTTGGGCTGTGGCAGAGGCTTTCACGTCAGCCGAGCCCAATCCAAGAGCGCCTGCGAAAACATAATTTACCGTCTGGACTGCATCGACGGTTATCTGCTTGTTTGAGCCGGCAAAGCTGATATTCAAAGCAGCGTCGCCAAAGCCGTTGCTTTCCAGATAATCGGCAGCAACTGCGGCAGCTGCAGCTGTGCTGGGCAGATCCTGTGCTGCTGCCAGCGCAGCCGAGTCAACGGCGTTTTGCAGCCTGCTTCTCTCCAGACTGACGCTGCCGATGTCAACGACAAGGGCGCAGAACCCAAGCAATACCGTCATCAGTATGGCCGTCATTACGGCAGCTGTCCCTTTCTGACTCCTGAACGAAACATACAGAGCAGACACCTCCTTCTATCTATCATTCTATTCCTTTTAGAGAAAGATAAAAGGTACCAGAGTCTCTAAATATATGAGAAAAAAGTACTAGTTTTGGCATGAAACCAATGATACGCTATAATATGAATTGACACAGACAGAGTGAAAGGGGACATTGCATTATGGTGGAGATCATCAAAGCTGAAACGGATGAACAGATGGAGCAGGTGTTTGAGATAAGGCGAGAGGTTTTTGTTCGCGAGCAGGGCGTACCGGAAGAAATAGAGATGGATGAACTGGACAGTGAAGCTATCCATGTACTGGCCAGTGAAAACGGAGTGGCTGCAGGCTGCGGAAGGCTTTTGCTCAAAGGCGGGGATGCCCGGATCGGCAGGGTCGCAGTCAGAAAGGCAATGAGGCGAAGCGGCATAGGGGATGGCATATGCAGGCTGCTGATGGCCATGGCAGGTGACAGCGGTGCACAAAATGTTACTGTAAACGCACAGCTCACTGCAGTGGATTTTTATGAAAGCCTTGGCTTTGAAAAAGAAGGGGAAGCATTTATGGAAGCTGGAATAGAGCATGTCAGGATGGTCAGAGAATTGTGATGCATGGGCATTATTATAGAAATAAGTTGAAAAAAACCAGTGATAATAATAAAATGTTTTAAAGGCAGTTATGCAAACAATGGTAACGCCTGATTGCAATATGGATCAGGAGGTAAAAGTGATGAGCGCTTCAGATGAGAAGGAACTGAGGGAACGGCTGAAAAACAGCGGTTACAAGTTCACAGGCCAGAGAGGCGCAGTGCTTGATGTGCTTTTGCGCTACAGCGGAGATCATTTGAGCACTGATGAAATATTCAATTACGTAAAAGCTGATCACCCTGAGATCGGTATTGCGACGGTTTACCGTACCTTAACGCTCCTGGAGAAGATAGGAGTGGTAATAAAGCTGGATCTGGATGACGGCTTCAGCCGATATGAGCTTACAAGAGAGAATGAAGACCATCGCCATCATCATTTGATCTGCAGCAAATGCGGCAGCGTATCAGAGGTGGAGGATGATCTTCTGGATTCTCTTGAAGCTCAGATATTGCAAAAGAATGATTTTCTTGTGACGGATCACAGGGTAAAGTTTTACGGTATCTGCAGCAAGTGCAGGTAGGCCTCGGACAGTATCATCTCAGCTTTCTACAATGTTTCCGTCGGTGCTTATGGTAACTACATTCCAGGGAACCATTTTCCCGCTGCTCATCATTGCGTTTTTCACAGCGTGGACTATACCACTGCAGCAGGGAACTTCCATGCGCAGCACAGTTATACTCCTGATATCATTATTTGCCAGTATCAGCGCCAGCTTTTCCGAGTAATCCACATCATCAAGCTTCGGACAGCCTATGATAGTGATCTTGTTTTTCATAAAATCCTTATGGATATCGGCGTAGGCAAAGGCTGTACAATCTGCAGCCACCAGCAGGTGAGCGTTGTTGAAATATGGCGCTGCCGGATGTACCAGCTTTATCTGGCATGGCCATTGTCCAAGCTGAGATTCGTTTCCGGCTGCAGGACCGGTCTCAGCTTTGCTGCTTGCCGTGTCAGCCAGAGCATCAGATGCAGACCGCCTGTTCATAACACGGGCACGTGATCCCGGACAGCCCATATGCTGACCTGAATGGCCGCCGTTGGAGGGAGCTGTATGGCAATGGCCCCGGGTCAGGGCTTCTCTTTCTTCAATACGCTTTTTTACAGCATCTTCATCATATTCTTCCGCTTCTCTTTCGATTATTTCGATAGCACCGGTAGGGCACTCAGGCAGGCAATCCCCCAGACCGTCACAATAGATATCTGATATCAGCTTTGCCTTTCCGTCCTCCATCGTGAGTGCACCCTCATGACAGGCATTGACACAGAGGCCGCAGCCGTTGCATTTATCCTCATGAATCGTTATTATTTTTCTCTTCATATTTATCATCCCTTCTTGTCAGCTATTTTCCTTAATCAAATTGTATAATGAAAAACAGTGTGAATCGGTAACCAAGGTTACGAAAACCGTTGTACAACAGCCTGTCCGGTTTGATATAATTATGAAATAAAAATTTATTAACCGCATTTTGGCAATATTGCCGGCCTAAATGATATGCTTTGGAGTAATCAGTGATTTAATTGCCGTTCGCATATTCGAAAATTTTTCTTTGAACGATGCGTTATAATATGATGAAAGGAAGTGTTGTGTTTGAATGTACTCCTTGACAAGTTCAAAGAAGTTATCTACTCGATTTTGCCCATCACTGTAATAGTGCTTATTCTGAACTTTACATTTGTACCGCTTGGTCTCCCAATGCTGATCAGGTTATTAGCCGGGGCCTTCATTATAATCATAGGATTAACGATTTTTCTGATGGGAGTAGATCTGGGGGTCACACCGGTCGGTAAGCTGATGGGCTCCTCTCTTGCAAAATCCAATAAAGTTTCTATAATCGCGATTGCAGGGCTTTTGCTTGGATTCATTGTATCCATCGCAGAGCCTGATCTGCAGATTCTTGCCGGACAGGTGGATGCCGTCACAGCCGGAGTGATATCAAAATGGCTTCTGGTGGTGGTGGTTTCAGCCGGCATAGGTTTACTGCTGGCAACGGGACTGCTGAGGATATTGTTCAATATTCCTTTATACAAGACCCTGATGGTATTGTATATCATCATTTTTGTACTTGCCCTGTTTTCATCATCGCCCATATTCCTGGGAATAGCCTTTGACGCGTCGGGCGCTACTACCGGAGCATTGACGGTGCCTTTTGTGATGGCTCTTGCCCTGGGCATATCGGTCATGAAAAAGGACAGCAAGGCATCGGAAAAGGACAGCTTTGGATTGGTAGGCATCGTGTCCGCCGGTGCGATCATAGCAGTGCTCTTTATGAGCACTTTTGTCAGGAAAGGTGAATTATCCGGCATACTTGAGAAAAGTTCATACCAGACAGATTCGATCCTGGCACCGTTTATGAACAAGCTTCCGGTAGTTGCACTGGAATCGGCTGTAGCGCTGCTCCCTCTGCTGGTCATATTCATCATATTTCAGAAAATATCATTCAAGTTGAAAAAGAGGCACTTTGTGGATGTAATGAAGGGCTTCATATATGCTTTTATCGGGCTGACACTTTTTCTGACAGGCGTAAATGCAGGATTCATGGATGTGGGAAAGCTTGTCGGCTATAAGATCTCAGCATTTGGCAATGCTCCTCTATTGATCGCCATAGGTTTTGCTCTTGGGCTTGTTACGATCCTGGCCGAACCGGCCGTGCACGTACTGACTCACCAGATCGAGGATGTTACCAGCGGCTATGTGAACAGGAAGCTTGTAATGCTGGCGCTGGCTATCGGGGTAGGAGCCGCAGTGGCACTGTCCATGCTGCGGATCGTTGTGCCGGGTGTAAAGCTGTGGCATTATTTACTGCCAGGGTACGTAATTTCTATTATTTTGTCATTTTATACACCAAAGCTGTTTGTCGGTATTGCTTTTGACTCGGGAGGAGTTGCTTCAGGTCCGATGACAGCCACATTTATCCTTGCATTTGCGCAGGGTGCGGCTGATGCCGTTACAGGCGCAGATGTATTGGTAGACGGGTTTGGGATGATTGCAATGGTGGCTATGACGCCCCTTATTGCACTTCAGACCCTGGGGCTGATCTACAAGACCAGATCTCGCAAAGGAGGTTTGACAAAGGATGGATAATGTAAAGAGTATGGATGTTTTGGGGATCGAATTGATATGTGTCATTGTTAATTGCGGGCATGGCAGCAAGATACTCAAAGCCGCCAAGCAATACGGAGTACGGGGCGGTACTATCCTGCTGGGAAGGGGCACCGTCAAGAGCCGCCTCCTTGAATTCCTCAGTTTATACGACGTGAGGAAGGAGATAGTTTTGATGCTGGCTGAAAAGAATGATGCTTATTATACCCTTCAAAAGCTGGATGAGGAGATACATTTTGATAAGCCTCACCATGGGATAGCATTCACTATTCCTGTTTACAAAATCATGGGGACAAGTTGCATCGACTGCAGAATAACCACGGAGGGAGGTACTGATGTTATGTATAAAGCGATTTTTACAATAGTGGAAAAGGGCAGAGCCGAGGATGTGATAGATGCGGCTGCGCAGGCAGGTTCAAAGGGCGGTACCATTTTGAATGCGAGGGGCTCGGGCATACATGAGACAAGCAAGCTGTTTTCAATGGAGATCGAACCGGAGAAGGAAGTAGTGCTCATACTGGCTGAAGTGGATGCGACGGAGGCCATCGCAGCTTCTATAAGGGACAGCCTGAAGATAGAGGAACCCGGAAACGGTATCATCTTTATCCAGGATGTGAGCAGTGTTTACGGTATATACCGGTGAAAAATGCATGTTGATGTCTTCCACCGGTTTTCAATGATGATCCCGGCTTTCAAAGCCTGATAAATCAAGCCTGCCCTGGGCAACTCAAGGGCCCTGGTCACTGCTGTCTTCGCCCAGTCCGCTTTCCAGCGGCTTTATCGATTCAGCGGCGGGCCCTTCGATAATATCGCCTTCATAGGTGAACCGGGAGCCGTGGCATGGACAGTCCCACGACAGCTCCGCCGAGTTCCACTTCAGCTCGCAGCCCAGATGGGTGCATGTGGTGCTTACATAATGAAGCTTGTCATTATTATCGCGGTAAACACCGACTTTATAGCCCTCGACTTCTGTTATGACGGCCTTGCCCTTCTCCACAGCCTGGTTTCCAAGGGGCATGTTCAATTTGCCTGAAATCAGTTTTATTGCCACATCTGCATTTTCAATGATAAAATTCTTCGCCGATGCGCCGGGCGTGAAGCGGGACGGACTGTATACTTCCTCCCAGGGGCTTTCTCCCTTTACGATCAGATCCGTGATGAGCATTGCGGACGCTGTACCGTTGGTTATGCCCCATTTGTCGAATCCTGTGGCGACAAATATCCTGTCCCGGTTGGCTGTCATATGTCCGGCAAACGGTATTTCGTCCATCGCGGTATAGTCCTGTGCCGACCACCTGTAGGGTATGCCGTAAATATCGAATATGGGTTTGGCGAAGTCCCTTATTATTTCGTAATGGTTGTGCAGATTGTCACCATGACCGGTTTTGTGGCTGTCGCCTCCAACCAGCATCAGTCCAGCATCCTTTCCTGCGTGGAAACGCATGGTCCTGGAGGGCTTCTCTGCATTGATATACATGCCGTCGGGAAAGCTCCCGTTTATTCGGATACCCATCAGATAGGTGCGTTCAGGATATACTCTTGCAAAATAGAGCCCGGGTTTATCAAAAAATGGGTACCGAGTCGCCTGCACCACATATTTGGCTTTGATTTTCCTTCCGCTGTCTGTGATCACGGTATGTGTATCGCCCTCCCGGATGTCGACTGCCCGCGTGTTTTCATATATCCGGCAGGCCTCGCCTTCAATGACCGATGCCAGAGCCAGCAGGTACTTCCTTGGATGGAAATATGCCTGATCATCGAACCTCATTGCACCCGAAATGCCGAAGGGCAGGTCAAGGGTGTCGGTGTATGCGGCAGGCAACCCCATTTTGAGGGCTGACTCCGTTTCATGCTCTAGCTTTTGGATATAGCTTTCGTCTTGCGTGTATACATATGCGGGCACTTTTTTGAAATCACAGTCTATGTTGTTCTCGCGTACTATTCTTTCGATCATATCTATTGCAGCCTGATTTGCAGAAGCATATTGTTTTGTTCTTTCTTCTCCTACTGCGTTGATCATCTTATAGTACTTTAGCGAATGCTGTGATGTGATCTTGGCTGTGGTATGGGCTGATACGCCTTTGGCTATACGATTGGCTTCGATTATTGCTGTTTTTATTCCATGCTTTTTTAGCATATATGCCGTAGTCAGGCCTGTTATCCCGCCGCCGACTATCACGGCGTCCACCTCGATATCGCTCTCAAGAGCAGGGTAATCGGTATCATCGGCAGTGTCTATCCAAAACGACACCGGTACCTCGGTCATTTTCAGATCATCCTCTCGGTTCTTGTCCATTTCAGTGCCTCCACATTCTATTGATATTGACTTTACCTTATCATTTTCAATAGCATGGGATTTCATACAAAAAGCCGCCTTTCGGCGGCTGTAAATTATACTCAGACTATCTGCAGTCCATCATTAATTGTCGATTCCATTATTTTCGTGCCGTACACCTGCAGCCTCAAGGTTTCTCTTGATCCTGTTCATTGCTCCGAATATATATATCCCCGAGCCGATGTAAAACAGCAAAGTCTGAAATGGTATGTTTATCATCAGTGCGTCGGCTATAGTACATACAACAAGAGGGAGGGTCATTGAGAAAATGCTCAGCTTGAAAATGTTCTTGTATGACATATTTATCCTGTAGGATGAATTGGCTATCAGGCCTATAACACTTACAGCAAGGGCGGATAGGAACTTCCCTGCCACAAAGAATATACTTATGAAAATACCTGTGATAATAAACATGATATTCATATATGCCTCTATCATTGGCATCGATTCCATCAGTTTATCCTTGGTCACATCAATACCTTCAAATGCGCTGAGGGGATATTCCTGTCTATTGACGTAATTCTTCATCACCAGTTTGTCATCGGTAAAAAGCAGGACGATATCATACTGGCCGATGATCCTGTCTTCAGCTCCGGGATTGGTATCTATCACTACCGGCAGATCATTGTCCTCGATCACGATAGGCATCTCTCCGTATACTTCAAGGCGCCCCTCGGAAAACCTGAAATCAGGCATGCTATCGGTGATGTATGACAATGCTTCACTGGACTTCTCATATGTCAGCTGATATACGGGGACAAATACCGCCACTGAAAGCAAGAACGTGAGAAGTATAAGATAGCCGACAGCCTTGCCCATGCTCTGCCTCAATAGGATTTTGTACCTGTCAAAGCCGGTGATGCTGTAAATGAAGCACTTAAAAATGTTGATTTTATGCTGGATCATAATATACCTCCGGTACAGTGGGATCAAATCATACTAATTATACAATACAGGAAGTATTTTGCAAGAAAATTATCATCGATGATAGGAGAACCTATATTTGGAGGGCGAGGCCTGAAAATGCTTGCAAAGCAGGGGAAAACAGCGGCTCCGGTTTTGATAATTGTAGTGTTTGCTATATTCGCTGTATTGGTATATATTGTATCAATAAGGATATCAATAGGATTTTCAGAAGAAAGCTGCTGTTTTAGGAGGAACGATGTCGAAACTTCAATTGATAGCAACGTCTGCTTTTGGTATAGAGGCGGTCGTGGCAAGGGAACTTAAGTGGCTGGGATATACCGACCAGCAGGTGGAGAACGGAAGGGTGACATTCGCCGGAGACGAAGAGGCGATCTGCAGGGCAAACCTCTGGCTGCGCTCTGCCGACCGCATACTTGTCAAAATGGGTGAATTCAAAGCGCTGACCTTTGATGAGCTCTTCGAGGGTACAAAAGCGCTGCCCTGGGACGAGTGGCTGCCTGAGGATGCGGAATTCCCGGTGGACGGCAAGTCTGTGGATTCAAAGCTGTCAAGCGTACCTGATTGCCAGGCCATTGTAAAAAAGGCCATAGTGGAAAAAATGAAGCAAAAGTATAAAAAGGACTGGTTCGATGACAACGGACCGCTATACAGGATCGAAGTCAGTTTACTCAAGGATACGGCAACACTCACCATAGACACATCGGGCCCCGGACTGCATAAGCGCGGCTACAGGGATCTGGTATCAGGCGCTCCTTTGAAGGAAACACTGGCAGCCGCCCTGCTGATGATCAGCAGGTGGAAGCCCGAAAGGGCCTTGATAGATCCCTTCTGCGGTTCGGGCACGATCCCCATCGAGGCTGCTCTAATAGCGGCGAATATTGCTCCCGGCTTAAAGCGCAGCTTTTCCGCCGAAGGGTGGCACCAGACTCCTGCCGGATTATGGTCCAGGGTCAGGGAGGAAGCACAGGACAGTATAAAAAGGGATAATGAGATCAGAATCCACGGATCGGACATAGATGATTCCGTGATCAGTCTGGCGCGCCACCATGCCGAAAAGGCGGGGGTCCTGCAGAATATCCACCTGCAGAGACTGCCGTTTTCCGATATCAGTTCCAGATACAAATATGGCTTCATCATATGCAATCCGCCATACGGAGAGCGCCTTGGTGAAATGACCGGGGTCGAAGGCCTGTACAGAGAGATGGGCGGAGTATTCAAACGTTTCGATACATGGTCGTTCTATGTGATCACCTCCCATCCCCGTTTCGAAGCACTGGTGGGGAGACGGGCGGATAAAAAGCGCAAGCTCTACAATGGGCGCATATTGTGCAATTACTATCAGTTCTTCGGTCCGCCGCCGAAAAAAAGGGATCAGGGCGGAGAGAAGTTGTGATTTGACGTTAACGCTGCCATATATTAATATATAAGTATTATTTTTCAGCGTTTTTTGCAGAATGGTAGGAAGGTTGATTGGAAATATGCTGTTTAAAGTTAGAAAATCGGATATGCACGGTACTGTAAGCATACCCGGATCAAAGTCTCATACCATCAGGGCCCTGTTCATAGCCAGCCTGGCTGAAGGCAGGTCTGTCATATCCCATCCCCTTTTTTCAAGAGATGCTTTTTCTGCTGCGGATGTTTGCAGGGCATTTGGCGCACGGTTTGAAAAAACGGAGGAAAGCTTTGTTATAGACGGTTTCGGGGGCGTGCCCTCAATACCTGAAAATATAGTTGATGTGGGCAATTCAGGAACCTCACTGCGGTTTGCATTGATGAGTGCGGGGCTTGCCGACGGCTGGACTGTCTTTACCGGAGATCACCAGATACGCAGCAGGCCGTTGGGCCCGTTGATCCGCGCTATGAACGCCCTTGGGGGCAATGTGTTTTCCATACGCGGAAATGATATGGCCCCGGTGGCAGTCAGAGGAAGGCTGAAGGGCGGCAGCACAGAGTTGGATTCGTTCACCTCCCAGTACCTTTCATCGATCCTTATAAATGCTCCGCTGTTGGAGCGGGATACCGAGGTGACCATCACCAGGCTCAATGAAAGACCGTATGTCGAGATGACTATGTGGTGGCTTGACAATCAGGGTATCGAGTACCATAATGACGATTTCAAAGTGATGCGCATCAAGGGCGGCCAGAAATATAAAGCATTCGATATGGCCATTCCGGGGGATTTCTCATCTGCGACGTTTTTTATGGTGCTGGCTGCTGTCTCCGGAGGGGAATTTGTACTCAACAATCTTGACATGTCCGACCCCCAGGGAGACAAGAAGGTGCTGGATTATCTGGCCGAGATGGGTGCTGTTGTAAGATATGCAAATAATGGTATAATAATAAAAGGCGACGGGCTCAAAGGCATTGAGATAGATATGAACTCCACACCTGATGCGCTGCCTGCGATGGCGGTGGCAGGGTGCTTTGCCGAGGGTGAGACCAGGCTTGTCAACGTCCCGCAGGCAAGGATGAAGGAAACGGACAGGATAAAGGTCATGGTCGGGGAACTGTCTAAGATGGGCGCGGATATTGAAGAGCTGCCCGACGGGCTCGTAATAAGGAACAGCAAATTAAAGGGCTGCAGGGTCAATGGGCACGATGACCACAGGATAGTGATGGCTCTTGCTGTAGCCGGCCTCAATTCCGAAGGCGAGACATGCATCGAGACAGCTGAGGCCGTAAATGTAACACTGCCTGCCTTCTCAAATATGATAAGGGAATGCGGCGGCAATATCGAATTGGTATGTGAAGGCCATGAAACAATAAATGGCCCGGATATGACCCGGGAAGGAAGATAGTCATGTACCAGGCCGGAAAGGCCGGAAATGAGCCGCTATGGCTGCTGGGTGCAACGGACTGTGTATTTTTATAGCGGAGGTATCGTATGCTGGGTAATACATTCGGCAGGATGTTCAGGATAACAACATGTGGTGAGTCATATTCGGGCGGTTTCAGAAAAGACCCGTCCATTCCGTCTGAGCTGTATGGCGGGCAGATGGTCATCGTGGACGGTGTGCCGGCAGGGCTTAAAATAACCGCTGATATAGTAGAGCAGGAGCTTGACAAGCGCAGACCGGGATTGTCAAAGCTCAGCACGCCCCGCAGGGAGAAAGACAGGGTGTTCATTTTTTCGGGAGTCATGGAGAATGATTTGTCAACAGGGGCCCCCGTAGGCATGGTCATTCCAAACAGTGATATAGAAGATAAGCATATACGGCAGCATAAGGAGAACAGAAATCTCGTCCGGCCGGGACAGGCCTCATATACATATTATAAGAAGTATGGAAAGTACTATGACTGGGCCGGCGCAGGAAGAGCTTCAGCCAGAGAGACTGCCGCCAGGGTGGCGGGAGGAGCCGTGGCCAAGATCATTCTTGACGCAATGGGTATCGATGTGATCGCATATACTGTGGAATCCCATGGAATAAAGGCTGCTCCTGTGACTTATGAAACAGCTAAGGACAATTACAGAAAGAATGACATAAATTGTCCGGACCTGGAAAAGGCTCAGGAAATGATGGAGGATCTGCTGAAGGTAAAAGCGGATGGAGATTCCTGCGGCGGTGTCATCGAAATAATAGCAAAAGGTGTGCCCGCAGGTCTGGGAGAGCCGGTATTTGACAAGCTGAGCGCGCTGATAGCTCATGCGATGCTCTCCATCGGCTCTATCAAGGGCATCGAATTCGGAGATGGCTTCGAGCATGCCAGACTGACAGGTTCACAGTCAAATGATACTCCGTATGTCGACGAGGAGGGCACACTGAGGTTCAGGACAAACAGGGCAGGAGGTCTTCTGGGGGGCATAACCAACGGAGAGGAAATAAGGGTAAGGGTGGCGGCAAAGCCGATCCCAACCATACTGAAGCGGCAGGATACAGCAGATATCGCAAAAGGTCAGAATGTGGACCATGTTTTTGCTTCCAGAAGCGATCCATCGGCACTTACAAGACTGTACCCGGTCTGCGAGGCAATGATGCGGATGGTTTTGGTAGACGCGATCTATATGTATAAGGGATTCAGTAGTATCAACTCCATTATCGACCCTGATTGGGAGGAGATATAGAGAAAATGACCGGATCATCAGGAAACCTTATACTTATTGGAATGCCGGGCTCAGGCAAAAGTACGGTGGGTCCGGTCCTTGCCGAAAGGACAGGGAAGGATTTCGTTGATACTGATAGTATAGTAAAGGCCGCCGATGGCAGGGAACTCAGGGACATCGTGAGGGAAGAGGGATACGAGCGCTTCCTGGAGCTGCAGCAGAGCATCATCATGTCACATCGGTTTTCAAATTGTGTGATTTCCACCGGCGGCGGTGTAGTAAAAAGCAGTAGTCTTATGAAATACATGAAAAGGTCAGGGACTGTCATTTTTCTTGATGAAGAGCCGGATGTGCTGGAGGGGAGACTTGCTCCCGACAGGCGGCTTGTCAGGAAGGAAGGCCAGAGCTTCAGAGACGTTTACCAGGAACGGAGGCCACTTTATCTGGAATACTCGGATATTGTCATAAAGTGCACCGGTAAAACTATAGAAGACATAGTACGGGAGATAATGTTTAATGACTGAAATCATTAATGTATTGCTAGTCGATGACAATAAGGAATTATGTAACCTTATTGAGACAAATCTAAACGGAAAAAGCGGGATAAAAGTAGTTGGGACTGCCAGTGATGGGGTCTCTGCCATCAGAATGATCAGTGAACTGGAGCCCGATATCGTATTGCTTGACATAATCATGCCAAATCTCGATGGTTTGGGCGTGCTTGAAAGGACCATGGGAGCAGGCCAGGGGAAAAGGCCGTTGTTCATAGTCTTTACAGCAATGGGTGGAGATATGGTGGTCCAAAAGGCTATGGAGCTTGGAGCCGATTATTATATGATGAAGCCTGTAGACATGGATCTGCTTATATCCCGTATCGTGCAGATATTCAATGACAGACAAGTCGCCGGAGGGTGTTTAGCCGGCAATTCGGCTCACTCAGTGTGCATCCCCTCATCAGCAGGCCGTATAGAGCAGATTATTACCGACCTTATAAAGTCCATGGGTGTCACTCCTAATCTTGCCGGATACAGCTATCTCAGGGAAGCGGTGATGATGGCGGTGGAAGAGCCCCAAAGGCTGAGTTCTGTTTCCCGGAACATTTATTCTGAAGTGGCAAAGAACCATAAGACCAATACGAGAAATGTGGACAGGGCTATAAGATGTGCTATAGACAGTGCACATAAAAAGACAAAAAATATGAATAATCCCATTCAGGATGCTTATATGTCATTATCCAACAAAAAAAGACCAAACTCCGCACAAATAATAAGCTTCCTGGCCGAAATGGCCGGGCGCAAGCACAGGACATAGCTTCCAACACGCAAAAAAGCTGCCCTTTGGCAGCTTTTTTTGGGAATAAGTAAATAAAATTACTTGTTGACAGTATCCTTTAAGCCCTTACCAGCTTTGAAAACAGGAGCCTTTGAAGCAGGTATTGTGATCTCTTTCTTAGTCTGCGGGTTTCTGCCCTTTCTTTCTGCTCTTTCTCTGACTTCAAATGTTCCGAAACCTACCAGAACAACTTTGTCTCCGCCTTTGAGAGCTTCTTCTACTGAAGATATGAATGCGTTGAGGGCGGCTTCACTGTTTTTCTTGTTTAAACCTGATTTTGAGGCGATAGAATTGATTAAATCTGTTTTGTTCATTAATACAACCTCCTAAATTTGGAATTCGACATTATTTTATAATGAAAGTGGCTTAAAGTCAAGCGTTTCACAAGAATTTAGTAATATAGAACCACATAAAATATGTAAAAATGACTAATATCATTTAATTACGACAATATTCGTATTTCTACCTTATTTTTCAACAATGATTGTAAGCGTTTTACAAAACGCTCACCTGCATTCTTGTCATGTGATTTACCAATAACGATGCAGTCGATATCATTATCCTCGGCATATTTTGCGATGGTTCCCGGAATGTCATCGGATTTGAGCACGGACAGGTTGGCCCCGAGCTTTTTTGAGATCCCGAACAGATACTCAAGTGCCTCTGCCTCCTTGGCACTGTCCAGGAAGTTGAATTCATTCTTTACAACATTAATTATAAATAGATTTCCTCCATATGCCTGCAATAGTTCATTCGTTTTATTTATCATACGTTCGCAGGTCTTTTGATGAGTGACGCAAACAAGTATATTCATGGCTGCTTTATAGTCCTCTTTTCCATTGTTGTACGCATAATCCAGCAAGACCGGAGATGTCCGGTGCCCGGTTATATTTCCATACTAATTATACCCCTAAATGCCCCGGATTGTCTTTTGCTAATATGTGAATTTTGTGTTAACTTTGATGTCGGCTGCTACACCTTGAATTGGACAGCCAAATCATATATCATATTAACGGAACGTGCTGGTAAAAACAAGCAGAATGAGATCGACTCTGAGGTGATGGAATGAAGGTGATCAATGCTTCACAGATTACTGAAACGGTTGAGAGACTGTGTATTGAAGCAAACTGTGAGCTGAACAGCGACATAATGGACGCTCTTGAAAAAGGTATTGGAGCAGAGGAATCGGAAACAGGGCGCAGGATACTCTGTCAGCTTGTTGATAACGCCAGGACGGCAGCCCGTGAAGGAATGGCCATTTGTCAGGATACGGGAATGGCTGTGGTTTTTGTGGAAATAGGGCAGGATGTACATGTTGCGGGAGGAAGTCTTTCCGATGCGATCAATGAGGGGGTCAGAAGAGGCTATGAGAAGGGTTTCCTGAGGAAATCCGTGGTGTCCGATCCTCTTGAGCGTATAAATACGAATGACAACACACCTGCTGTGATACATTATGATATCGTCGGGGGCGAAGGCATTAAGATAACTGTCGCACCCAAGGGCTTTGGAAGTGAAAACATGAGCGGCGTTCGGATGCTCAAACCGTCGGAGGGCATCGACGGGGTCAGAAGCTTTATCCTTGAAATGGTCGACAGGGCCGGACCTAATCCGTGCCCTCCTGTTGTGGTGGGGGTCGGCATCGGCGGAACGATGGAGAAGGCAGCACTGCTGGCAAAAAAAGCTCTGCTGCGGCCTGTTGACATGCGAAATGCCGACAGCAGGTACAAAGAGCTGGAGGAAGAGCTGCTTGAGCGGATCAACAGGCTGGGGATAGGCCCTGCGGGCCTTGGGGGACGACTGACGGCAATGGCAGTCAACATTGAGGTTTATCCCACGCATATTGCAGGTCTGCCGGTTGCGCTGAATATGAGCTGCCATGTCACCAGACATGCCGAGGCGGTGCTGTAAGGGGGATGTTGTGTTGGGTAGTGTGATCAAAATAAATACACCTTTTACAAAGGAAATGGCCAGGCAGCTGAAAGCCGGTGACTCAGTTGAGATTAGCGGTGTTATCTACACAGCCAGGGATGCTGCGCACAAAAAGCTGACAGCTTTGCTGGAAGAGGGAAAGGAACTGCCCTTTGACATAAGGGATCAGATAATATACTATGTTGGACCCTGTCCGGCACGTCCAGGCATGATCATAGGCTCAGCCGGACCGACTACCAGCGGCAGGATGGATGCATATGCTCCCAGGCTTATTGGATCGGGACTGACCGGAATGATTGGAAAGGGCTTAAGAAGCCCGGAGGTAGTGGAGGCCATGAAAGAGCATGGAGCGGTCTGCTTCGGCGCCACAGGGGGCGCAGGAGCCCTTCTGTCAAAATGCATCGTTTCACAAGAGGTTACCGCTTTCCCCGAACTGGGAACTGAGGCGCTAAGAAAGCTGGTCGTAGAGAATTTCCCGGCTGTTGTTGTGATCGATTGTAATGGAAATGATCTTTATATTACCGGCAGGGCAAAATTCAAAATATAGAGCTTTTTGATAACAGGCTCAAAAACAGGGTATATTTTAAAATAATAATAGTGTATAATAGACTGGATTTTAATGTCTCATTAAACTATTACAAGATCAATATATTTTAGGAGGAATTATCATGGCTAAGGTTACCAAGGATATGATCATAGCAGACATTCTCAATCTGGACAGGGGAACTGTTCCGATATTGCTGAGCATAGGGATGCACTGCCTCGGCTGTCCGTCATCTTCCGGTGAAAGCCTTGAAGACGCATGTGCCGTACACGGCGTGGATGTTGATAAGGTTGTCAAGGAACTGAACGATTATCTGGAGTCCAAACAAGATTGATCAGCTGTCCGGAAATATGCAGCGATTTATTTCTGGAAAAATTGTTAAAACAACTTACTGATCCGAGGTTGACAAAACCTCGGATCATACTGTAAGATATATATTTGTGTGGCGGAAAAACCGCATGGCATTATCATAAAGTACGGGCCATTAGCTCAGTTGGCAGAGCACTTGACTTTTAATCAAGGTGTCCGGCGTTCGAATCGCCGATGGCTCACCAACAAAAGTCCTTGAAACCAGTGTGATTCAAGGACTTTTGCCTTATCTGGGAGCATCAAACGATTGGACAGAAAAATTGAATCATTATGTCTAGATAGATATGGTGAGGGTTGGGATACACTGCATAATACCATTTTTCCAAATGAGTTACCGGCTGACCTTACGCAAAGGGAACATGAGGTGGCACTGCTTGCCGCAGATTTACAGGATGCGCCTCAGAAGGTCATATTTATTCAATCGGGAACGAACAGGCTGAAGGGAACTATGTTTTTGGATTATTCTGTTTAAAGAAAATCAGGCAAAATTGGCGATGCAGCTTCCTGCATCGCCAACTTATCAACTACCTATTCTTTATGTACTGATTATGCAAACGGGTTCTCGCTCTTATATAACATACCCTTAGGCTGATTGAATCCGATTTCATCCTGGCATACACCTATGTACTTGAATACTTCAAACAATGCTTTGCCAAAGTGACCAAATGCAACTGCGCCATGATGAGGATAGTTCTTCTCGATCAATACATGACGATAGAAACGTCCCATCTCAGGAATAGCAAATACACCGATTGCACCGAAGGACTTCGTTCTGACATCAAGTACTTCACCTTCTGCAACATATGCACGAAGAATATTA
>JAAYPO010000116.1 GCA_012519745.1 Clostridiaceae bacterium
AAAGACCGGCGACACTGTTTGTGGAATAAACAGCGTTGACGGTCATCAACGCTAACCCGGCAAAGACCGGCGACGCTGCTCATATATAAGGTTTGACAGCTGGGCAAATTGCTCGATCGACAACGTTTCGCCGCGCTGGTTTTTTTCGATTCCGGTTTTCTCAAGGAGTTCCGTGATCCTCTCCTTGTCCAGCCCAAGATAGCTCGCATTATTCAATGCATTGACAAGGGTTTTCCTCCTCTGCCCGAATGCCGCCTTAACTACCTTAAAAAACAGATCCTTGTCCAAAAGCTCCACCGGCGGCGTCTTATGCAACTCCAGCCTTACAACAGATGACTCCACATCCGGCTGGGGCACAAAGCTGTGGGGATGCACCTGCATCACTACTGTCGGCCTGGAGTAGTATTGGACTGCTACGGACAGCGCTCCGTAATCCTTCCCCCCAGGAGCTGCGGCCATTCTGTCAGCCACCTCCTTTTGCACCATGAAAACCATGCATTCAGCCTCCACACTGCTTTCAAGCAGCTTCATTATGACCGGTGTAGTTATATAATACGGGAGATTGGCCACTATCTTCAGCCTTCGTTCAGTGCCATCCTCATTTTTCATATACGGTTTCAATTCTTTATGCACATCGATCTTCAAAATGTCATCATTTAATATAACAACATTCCTGTACCCGATCATGTTGCTGTGGAGTACAGGTATCAGCCGCTTATCTATCTCTACAGCAACCACACAGCCCGCACTCTCTGCAAGGACCGCGGTAAGACTGCCGAGCCCGGGACCTATTTCCAAAATGACATCATTGCTGTCGATTTCGGCAGCCTGTCCTATTTTACGCAATATTCCCTCGTCCGCAAGAAAATTCTGGCCCAATGACTTGGTGGGGCGCAGTTGCAGTTTTTTAAGGATGTTCCTGACATCTTGAATCATTTATTCATTCCTCTCCCATTTCTTTGAAAAATATACCGGGGTCAAAGCCCTGGCTGTGATTAGTCCCCTATTGCTATTATTTCTCTAATAAGTTCTTCGAATCAGATATTCATTCATTTAGTATGTATACTCTGACTTTTTTTACACCGAATCTGTCTACATAATCTTGTGAGTCGTAATACAGATCGATTTTATTCCCCTTGATAGCTCCGCCGACATCACCGGCCACACAAAAACCGTAATCCGGCGTATCACCTAGTATCTCGACATACAGCTTTGTATGCAGCGGGATGACCTTCGGATCAACAGCTATGACACCCTTCCTGGCCTTCATCCCTGTTGCCGTTATCCCGAACAGAGGATGTCCCGGCGCCTTGCCGGTGTCCTTCAGCGAGGCAGTATATGCGGTAGCCCTCATGTCCATGACCTTTTTATACCTCACCACATCACCTCTGGATGTGGTATGGTTCAGGACCGTTCCGAATTCTGTGATCATATTGATGGGATCCAGCAGGATCTTCTCACTGAGAAATTGCTTCGAAACTTCCCTGCCGTCCTCGATGACCACTTTGTAAAGCTTCTCCAGTACACCTTCCTGCCCCGGCTGGATGACCTTCTCAGTACCCTCATCCATCCTTTTGTTGGCCTTCCTTTGTATGGTGTAAGGAATGGTTTCCGTCTCTCCTATGACCTGTTCCGTGACCCTGACGATCCTCAGCTCCATTCCATCGGAAATGCTGTCATCAATGTCTGCGCCCTCAAGACGGTCATTGCCGTCAGGCTTTACAGGACTGTCTTTTAGAACCTCTTTTACAGTATCCTTGTATGTCATTATTTTTGTCGTACTACTGTCTGCAGTTATGTACACAGGAACTGCTCTTTTAATGTAAATCTCATTAGTGCCAGTCTTTTGTAAACTGGTTTCCAGCGGTATACTGACATAGTCATATTCACTTACAGTAATACCCCTTTGCTCCAGTATTTCTTCAAAGGCATTTTTCATCGTCTTGCAGGTGATCACATTGCCATTATCATTTATAACAACATCCTTCTCCAGCCAGGCATATATGCCTATAAAGGCGCCTGTCAGAACTGCTGCTGCAGCAACTGCCGCAAACAGCTTTTTTAATGAAAATAACCTTTTAATATTTTTAGCAAGTGGTAACAATAAAAACCCTCCTGGTAAAATATTAATAAGGGACCGTCAGATATTTTATTCCATGGGATGGGGTTTGTCAAATTTGTTGCCATAAATCCCCTATAATTGGGATTATATACACCGGAAAGAGGATTTATTCCTATTTCCCTTTTGCTCAGTGGGAAAAGGCACAAAATAGAGGAGCTGCAGCTGCAGCTCCATGAGGCATGGCCTGAAGTTAATTCCGGCAGAAATGGCGGCGGTCGGCTAATAATTCATTCCTCCGGAAGGGAAGTACTGATTGTTCATCGATACCGGCAACGTGCCCATTCCCGGCATCCCATACATGTTGTTGTCAGCGGCGCCCATGAGCGGAGCCGCATTTCCCATATAAGGCATCATATTGCCCGCTGCGGGGCTGACGCCTTGAAGCATCGCATTGTTCATCATATTCATTCCCATTACATTTGCTCCATATGTCATCGGACACTGCATATTCATAAGATACGGACAGCACATGATCGGTATCTGGTTCATCATCGAAGGCATTACACCGGCAGGCCCGGCCTGCACAGGCATATTGTCAGGCATCATCTGCATCGGAGATGCATTTTGCATGATCTCGGCCGGCATTATATTGGGCATTGTCTGGGCTGGTAATACATCTGATATGGAATTGGCCGGCGATACCTTCGGCAGCGAATGAGCCGGCGATACTTTTTGCATATTCTGTGCCGGAGATGCCTTGGGAGCTGTCTGGGCAGGCGATACCTTGGGAGGCGCCTGCTGCGGGGACGCCTTTGGCGAAGCCTGCATATGCTGCATAGCGCCGACCTGCGGCATGGTTCCTTTAGGCGCGGCATTCATAATATCCTTCATCTTCACATCTTCTTTCATATAATGATTCCTCCAGGTCTTGGAACACTTCATTACTATTATATGAAAGTGATAATTATATGTGAGGATTTTTTATGTCACTCTCGCCGGGGTACAGCTTAACTGATCGACTCAAATATAGATCATGGATGATATGATAAAAGCTTTCTTTTCCTTGGAATAGTCGATTTTCACATACATCTCGTTTTCACCGTCCGAAAATTTCAGATCGGATGTTACTGCATTTTCGACCAGCTTTACATTGTATTTGACAAAAAGGTATATTTCTCCATTACCGGCGCCTCTAAGCTTATCCAGCTTGACCTCGGTTATCTCCACCTTACTGACAGCGCTTGTCATCTGCTCTATGTAGGTACTAAGTCTGACTGCACGGTCCTTTTCCGGTACTGCGGCATATTCCAAGTCGTACGCATCCTCAAAATTGCCCTGAGACAAAGCCTCCGCCCACAAAACGATCGGTTGTGAAAGAGTTTCAATATTTGAATGCTCCTTGAGAATATTAATAAAATCGATCCTTTCCCTGAGGCTGGCTTCAGTCCGATCAATTTCTGCGGCTGCACCTTCCTTATCCTTCTGGAGCTGCTCCTTGTCTCTTTCAAGCTGCTCTATCCGGTCCTTCAAGCCGCTGACTTCATCCACAAGTGTAGCTATCTCGCGCCTCTGGGCACTAATGCTGGCGTCATTGCTCACGTTGACAGACTGCAGGTTTTTGATTTCCGCCTCTTTGCTTTCTCTGTCCCATAGCAGATAGTTGAATGCAATAAACAGGGCTATCAAAAGAACAAAGACCATTACAAGGATAAATTTTTTCATCTCACACCACCGCATTAATCATTTTATTTGATTCCGAACAATCTCTTCGCGTTGGACGTTGTGATCTCACTGATATAATCGAGGGATCTGCCCTTGATCTTGGCAACTTTCTCTGCAACCAGCTTTACGTAAGCCGATTCATTTCTTTTTCCCCTGTATGGTTCCGGGGTCAGATAAGGTGAATCCGTTTCAACCAAAAGCATATCCTCTGGTACATATTTGACGACCTCGATGAGCTTTTTGGTGTTTTTGAATGTCACAGGGCCCGCTATGGAAATCATGAAGCCCATATCCAATACCTGTTTGGCCATTTCCACACTGCCTGTAAAGCAATGCAGGACTCCTCCCACCTCTTTTGCATTTTCGCTTTTGAGCATGTTCACAGTATCCATGTGAGCATCTCTGTCATGTACGATTATTGGAAGTTTGACATTCCTGGCAAGTGATATTTGCTTTGCAAACCAAATTTTTTGAGCCTCCCGGGGTGAATTGTCATAATAATAGTCCAGGCCTATCTCCCCGATGGCCACTACCTTGGGGTTCTCAGCAAAATCCGCCAGTGCCGATATGATACTGTTGTTAAGATCTGCCGCATTATGGGGGTGAACACCTACTGCTGCATAGAAAATGCTGTGCTTCTGGGCCAGTGTAATATTCTCAACTGAAGATGCAATATCTGAAGAAGCCGTCAGTATATAACCGACGCCATTTTGTATCGCCCTGGATATGGTTTCTGGAAGGTCATGCTGATACTGCTCGTCATAATAATGCGCATGAGTGTCAAATAGCATATCTTACCTCGCATTTAGCCATGTAAGTATTATTCTAATTATATATTATTATTGCCGTTACTGCAACAAACGGTGGTCCAGGCCGTCAGGATGCCCGGAAGCACGACCGGAATAAACAGCATCGACGTACAATATCTCTAGCTCGGCGGTCCTGCCGATTTTAAAAGCCCGCGAAAACCGGCGGCACTGTTTGTGGAGGTCGTGTTTCCTGCTTCATTGCCCTGCTGCCGCGCAGATAGTTATTGGGATGGGACTGCAATACCCGCCAGACAGGGCCACCTGCCATGGACACATTATATGCCTCTTACATCCCTCAGCTCACTTTTGAACCGCTGTCTATAGGTCCGTCCAAGGTAGCCACCACAAGGGTATCATCATTGGAGGCAGCCAGTATCATCCCCTGTGACTCAATACCTCTCAGCTTCACAGGCTTCAGGTTTGCCACCAGAATAACTGTTTTACCCACAAGGCTTTCGGGAGTATAGTGCTTTGCGATTCCTGAAACCACTTGTCTGACCTCTCCTCCAAGCTCCACCTTAAGCTTGAGAAGCTTGTCAGATCCCTCGACCTTCTCAGCTTCCAGTACTTTTGCAGCTCTGAGATCCAGCTTGGCAAAATCATCTATAGTTATTTGCACTTTCTCACTGCCCTGTTGGTCGGACGGCTCCTTCTTCTGAACTGGAGACATTGCCTCCAGCGCCTCGAGCTCCTTCTTTATATCGATCCTCGGGAAAATCACGTCTCCCTTTTGGACAGAGGTTCCCCTAGGGTATCCGCCCCACTGTTTTGCGCTCTCCCAATCAAGGGCCCCGCTTCCCGTCAGTCCAAGCTGCTGCCAGATCTTTTCCGGGGTTTCGGGCATAAAGGGCTGTATAAGTATCGATACTATTCTCAGGCTCTCTGCCAGGTTATACATGACTGCTGCAAGCCGGGGCTTGTTCTCCTCAGATTTAGCCAATACCCAGGGCATAGTCTCATCAATATATTTATTGGTCCTTGAAATAGCCCTCCATATCTCAGCGAGGGCGGTACTGAATTGGAGTTTGTCCATGAGTTCCTCTACCTTCTGCGGAAGCTGTGCATATACTGCCTTCAGCTCATTATCGAACTCTCCCTCGACCTGCTGCTCCGGCAATACACCGCCGAAATACTTGTCGATCATTGCTACGGTCCTGCTCAGCAGGTTTCCAAGGTCGTTGGCCAGATCCGAATTCATCCTTTGGAACAGAGCCTCATTTGAAAAAACGCCATCGGAGCCGAAAGGCACCTCCCTCAGCAGAAAGTATCTGATCGCATCCAGGCCATACTTATTTATCAGGATCACCGGATCGACGACATTGCCTACCGACTTGGACATTTTTCCTCCCTCAAGGAGAAGCCAGCCATGACCGAAGACCTGCTTTGGCAGCGGCTCTCCAAGAGCCATGAGCATCGCAGGCCAGATTATGGTGTGGAACCTGACGATCTCCTTTCCTACGAGATGGACATCCGCCGGCCAGTATCTGCGGTATGCGGAATCATCCTCCGACAGGTATCCCAGCGCAGTTATATAATTTGAAAGGGCATCTATCCACACATATACCACATGCTTGTCGTCAAAGGTGACAGGAACGCCCCAGTTGAAGGTGGTCCTCGACACACAGAGATCTTCGAGTCCCGGCCTCAGAAAGTTGTTCAGCATCTCGTTCTGTCTGGAAACGGGCTGTATAAACTCTGGATTTTCTTCAATGTGACGGATCAGTCTATCCTGATATTTGGACAATTTGAAGAAATAGCTCTCTTCCTTCGTCAGCTCCACTTCTCTGCCGCAGTCCGGACATTTGTCCTCCTTGAGCTGTGTCTTTGTCCAAAAGGATTCACAGGGCGTGCAGTACCAGCCCTCATACTCACTCTTGTAAATGTCTCCGTTATCATAAAGCTTTTTGAATATTTTCTGGACAGCTGACTCATGCTCTTTGTCAGTGGTCCTGATAAATCTGTCATTGGTGATCTTCATCAGCTTCCACAGCTCTTTTATGCCCGCTACGATCTCATCCACGTATTGCTTGGGAGTCACACCCTTAGCCTCAGCCTTGCGCTGTATTTTCTGACCGTGCTCGTCTGTTCCGGTAAGGAACATGACATCATAGCCCCGGAGCCTTTTATACCTGGAAATGGCGTCTGCGGCCACCGTAGTATATGAATGCCCTATATGCAGCTTGTCACTGGGATAATAAATCGGCGTGGTGATATAAAAAGTCTTCTTTTCCATTACATATGCCTCCATGATTTGCTTATATCGTTCAAGATAAAATCTATTTGCTCTGTGTCCCTCGATATCTATTATTGCCACATTTGGCCTGCAGAGTTCACTGCAGCTATACTTTACTATACCGTTTAGCCATGATTTTTTCAAGCAATATTTGGGACAGGGCTGTCAAATCAGAATAATCTGCCCGGGTATAGGAATAGAATCTACTGGAGGGACAGTCCTTCAAAAAGACAAGCCCTGATCATGTCGATAGTGTAAGGCAGCTTATGAAAAACAGCCCAAATCATATCAAAGGGGGATGTACCATGGGCCAATTCACTGACGCCGTATCATTTTTCTACAGGTACTATTCTAAAGTACTGCCTGAAGCCCGCAGGCTGGAGGAGGTGACACTAAAGAAGCAGCGGCTGTGCGCCCCTGTTCCGGTCTGCAAAAATGACAGGACCCGCGTCGACATGCGATCGGGACAGTTTGCGGCAGATAAGCTTTGCTGCCTTATGTTTTCATTGTTCCCCCACACTGATATGAAGGGCTTCCTGACATTCATGCTTTCTCTCCATGCCATTGGGGAAGTGCTTGAATGTCACAGGATGCGCAAGGATATCAGGGACGAGCATGAAATACGAAATCTTTTCGGCTGCCTCTCAAGCTCCGTCGATCCATCCAGGAACTGTCCATGCAGTATGGCCGAGTCGTCCAAAAGCGCATCTCCAGTAGTTGATATCTCTGACGAAGCAGCCGGTGAAAATATGCTGATCAGATGCAACTCCGACCAATGCAGACTCCAGCTTGCTCTGCTTCCGTCATATAAACAGGCAGCAGGTATAATCAAAAAATACATGCAGCTGTATATCGATCTTCAGTCCCACAGACATTACCCGCAGGTCATTAGCATAGAAGCATTGAAAACTTGGAGCGGAAACCATCTTGAGTACCGCGACGGCATATCCTGGTGGGAGTTTTGCGCCTCGTCCGACACATTTCTCGGTATAGCCGCCATGTATGCGGCGGCCTCCGTGCCTGGCATATCTGACGAGGAAATAAGTGCTCTGGATGAACTTTGCTTTCCCTGGCTCTGCGGTCTCGTTTCCATGCTTGACTCAGCGGTCAGCGCCAGATCGGCAATAGGCACTGACGAACTCAACTTTTCATCCTTTTACGATAACCTGAAGCAATGCGAGGACAGGATCATCTTTTTCGCCTGCCGTGCAATGGAAGCGTGTATAAAGCTGAAAGACAGCAGTCTATACATGCTTATCATAAAGGCTATGACCTCGCTTTACATATCAGACCCGGAAACAAACTTCAGTATGCTTAGGCTGACAGCTTCCAACATCGCAAAACGATTTTCATTGCACACATACCGAAACGCTGCCCTCCTCTCCCGCTGCTTCCACCTTCTTTAGGGGACGGTCCTGTGGGGACGGTCCTGTGGGGACGGTGTGCAAAAACCTCATTGTCTGGGCACATAAAACTGTCCCGGAGTCTCTAAATCTAAAGAAAACCACAAAAAAATGCCTCTATTATTGAAAATTCTCATGAAAATCAATCAAATTGTGCCCAGACAATGAGGTTTTTGCACACCCTTCGCTTATTGCCCAATAGTATTGCCCAAGTTACGCCTGCCCGGCCTTGAAACCAATGGAAGTAGATAGTTTTAATACGAAAGGCCATATTTCATGAAACAAAGCAATAAACAAAGCAATGCAGTTGGTGCTTGGAACCGCCGACATCAATGGTATTGACAGTCCAAACAGAACTGTCCCCCGTTTTTCATCTGCCAAAGACAAGGGCACATACCCAGGCAGAGGCAATGACGCTGACTCCGTCTGCTATCAGGGCTGCCAGCAGCGTGTATCTGATATTTTTGATACCTGTTGAACCGTAATAGACAGCCAATGTGTAAAATATAGTCTCCGTTGATCCCATCATTGTACTGACCACTCTTCCTACATATGAGTCAGGTCCGTACACTCGGATGATGTCAGACACAAGCGCAAGTGAGGCGCCACCGGAAATGGGCCTGAGCAGCGCAAGGGGCATAGCTTCAGCCGGGATACCAAGCAAGGTGGCCGCAGGCTTCAGCAGCCTGACAACAATATCCAGAGCTCCCGAAGCTCTGAATACACCGACTGCTGTCAGTATCCCCACCAGGGAGGGCAGTATTTTGATCATAGCAGCAATACCCTCGCCGGCACCCTCCGTAAAGGCATCAAATACCCTGACATTGCGCAGGATGCCAGCGCCCAGTATGGTAAGAATAATTATCGGTAAGGCGTATAATGAGATTTGTGCAAAAACTGAGTGTCCCCTCCTTTTTCACTGTCCTGTTTGCTCTTCTATCCTATTCTGCTCTATTATCCTATTCTGCTCTTCTATCCTATTCTGCTCTATTATCCTATTTTGCTCTTCTATACTGTTTTACTTCTCTATCCTGCTTTACTCTTCTATCCTGTTTTACTTCTCTATCCTGCTTTACTCTTCTATCCTGTTTTACTTCTCTATCCTGGTTCACTTCTCTATCCTGTTTTGCTCTTCTATACTGTTTTGCTTCTCTATCCTGCTTTACTCTTCTATCCTGTTTTACTTCTCTATCCTGCTTTACTCTTCTATCCTGTTTTACTTTCCTATCCTGGTTCACTTCTCTATACTGTTTTGCTTCTCTATCCTGTTTTGCTTCTTCTATCCTGACTGCATTTATAACTGCCTGCAATCCTATTTCCCGATATCCTGGAAATATTATTGCTGTCTCTGGCTTTCCTGCCTCCGGCTGCAGAAGGCCAAAACCGTGTAAGAATCTTTACTGATACTATACCGGCAACCGTCGCACATAATGATGCCGTCCATATACAGGCGGTCACCTCAGAGGGTGCGGCAGAGCCTGCGTCACTCCTGATTGCAATTACTGTTGCAGGGATGAGCTGGATCGCCGATGTATTCAGTACAAGAAACATACACATTGCATCCGATGCAGTATCCTTCCTTGTATTTATCTTTTGCAGCTCTTCCATAGCCTTGATTCCCAGCGGTGTTGCAGCATTGCCAAGACCCATGAAGTTAGCGGCAAGGTTCATCACTATAGCCCCCATAGCCCTGTCTTTTCCCCTTAGCCCGGGGAAAAAAAGCCTCAATACCGGGCCGGCGATTTTTGCGATAACCTTTATCAAGCCGCCTCTCTCCATGATTTTCATCAATCCGTTCCAAAGGCACATGATCCCAAGCAGTCCGACAGCCAATTCTACAGCCCTTCCTGCCGACACGAACGCTGCCTGTATGACTTCTTCGATCCTTCCGTTGAGTATACCTATGATGAAACCGGACACCAGTAAAGCCGGCCATATATAATTCACACTTATGCCTCCTTTCAAAGGATCGTCATCCTACGTGCTGCTGAAGTTATGACTAAGGCATGTTTTTCTGATACTAATTTATATGATACTCGAAGATAATAATTACATCGTATATTGTAAATTCATCTGATGTCGAATTTCGTTACTTTTTATTTTCAAATTACCAGCGGTTTTAGAGTTAATCCACAGCATAATATTATTAGGTAATATATGTCATATATTGATCTAACCGCTATGAGCCTTAATTATTGCGGTTTATAGAAAATTGCATATTAGTTTAATTACATTTTTATCTTATTTTTCCATAACATTTTTTTGAATATCTTTAAATTAATTGTTGACGTTTACTGGAATTTATGTTAGGATTATTTTATAAAAGATTGTCGAATAATGCTAATTTAGGAGGAAAGAGATATGAAGTCTACAGGAATTGTTAGAAAAGTTGATGAACTCGGAAGGGTCGTACTTCCTATAGAGTTGAGAAGAACTCTGGACATCGCAGAAAAGGATGCTCTTGAGATTTATGTGGATGGTTCTACGATCATCTTGAAAAAATATGAACCGGCTTGCATTTTCTGCGGAGACGCAAAGGATGTCATTATTTACAAGGGCAAGAACATCTGCCCGGCATGCATGAAGGAGCTTAAAAAGTGATCTTTTAGACACGATGATGAGGCCCGGTGGTATTAATTGCCGGGTCTTTTTTATTGCTGCTTTCTTTTTTCTCAACCAGGCTGTTGTATACCTCCCGTTTGCTTATTTTCCTGTCCTCTGAAACCTTCTTCATGGCAGCCTTTTTATCAAGGCCCTCCTCCATATAAAATCTGACATGCTCCGTCAGACTGAGTTCTTCCCAGCTGCTTATCCTTTCCCTTTCGAGAGCTTCCTCGTCCGCGCCTTCGATGACAAGAACGAACTCGCCTTTTGGTGTCTCATGTTCATATTTATCTATGGCCTCGTCAAGGGTCGTCCGCCAAATTTCTTCAAATTTCTTTGTTAATTCCCTTGCGAGAGATATCCGCCTGTTTCCCAGTACCGACCTGAGATCCTTCAATGTATGTATCAGCTTGTGTGGAGCCTCATAGAATACAAGCGTCCTTGTATCATCTTTGACAGCCTGGATCCTTTTGCTCCTGACTCTTTTGTTGACAGGCAGAAAGCCTTCAAAACCAAATCTCCCCGAGGGCAGTCCTGATAGCACAACACCGGCTATCACCGCGGCAGGACCGGGCACCATGGTCACATTGATACCTTTTTCTGCAGCCATCCCAACAAGCTCCTCCCCGGGGTCGGAAATACCCGGTGAGCCTGCATCAGACACAAGTGCCACATCCTTGCCCTCCATCAGCTGCCCTATGAGATAATTGCCTTTTTCCGTTTTGTTATGCTCATAATAGCTTACAAGCCTGTTTTTGATCTCAAAATGGTTCAACAGCTTCAAGGTCTGTCTTGTGTCCTCGGCCGCTATTATGTCAGCCTCTCTCAGGACTCTGAGCGCACGAAGCGTAATGTCCTCCAGATTGCCGATGGGTGTTGCTACCAAATAAAGCATGCCAGTATTGCCCAATTCCTTTTCGCCTTTCCTGCCGCATTCGTCCCTGCAGTCAATGCAGTTTTGCTCGGCATATCAGAAATTCATCTATCCCCCACAGCTCTATGTACGAATCATACCTGCCTGTCCATCGATGCCGCCCCTGCTGTATATATCATTTATTTCCTTTGAGTAGCCGCCGGAGCTGTCGTATACATACAAAGGCTCCTGTACTCTCAGCTCAGGATTTCCGTTTTTTGTACCACATATCAAAATCAGGTTGGGCTCCCTGCCCGGCGATGGATGGACAAACCTCAACTGCTTTGGTTCGATGGAGCTGTCCCGCATGGTGCAAATTATGTCGGCCAGCCTCTGGGGTCTGTGTACCATGGAGAATTTTCCACCCGGCCTTAGAAGCTTCCCGGCAGTCGAAACAACATCGTTGAGGGTACACAGGATCTCGTGTCTCGATATGGCCTTGGAGTCCTCGGGATTGAGCAGCCCTCCTCCTTTGGTCATGTATGGCGGATTTGCTGTCACCGCATCAAAGCTCGATGCTCCAAACATACCCACGGCGTCACGTATATCCCCCTGCACAATGCTTACCCTTTCGCCAAGCCCGTTGAGGGCTATGCTGCGAGCAGCCATCTCGGCTATTTCAGGCTGGATCTCAAGGCCGATCACTTTGCCGGGGCTTTTCTTTGCGGCCAGCAAAACGGCTATGATGCCGGTACCGGTACCAAGATCGATAACCGACCCTCCCTTGGAAACTTGCGCAAAATATGACAGTAAAACAGCATCTATGCCAAAGCAGAAGCCGTCAGTTTTTTGTATGAGCCTGAGTCCCTTGTACTGGAGGTCGTCGATCCTCTCATTGCTCTTTAAGATTACTTCCAAATAACCCATCCTTTTAAGCAAATAATAAGGAGCCATGCTTCAGCCGCAGCTGCTGCCTGACCCCTCACATTTCAAACCTATTATTCCGGCTGCGGAGCGTCGACCGGGCAGACATTTGCACAAGAACCGCAGTCTATGCATGCTCCTTCGTCTATCTCATATTTACTATCACCTGCTGTTATGCACGATACCGGGCATTCCGGCTCACATGCGCCGCAGCTGATACAATCATCATTTATACGATATGCCATTATGGTACACCTCCTCAAATACATTTTGTTTGCTTCTTTATATATAAACCGTTACTATTCTAACATTATTATCTGATAAATTAAATACCCTTTAGCAACAATTTACGGCGCATTTTGTCTTTTAATCCTCAAGAGCCTTTAATTCCTCAATAATTGCATCATTATCATCCTTTACGGCTGCATCCTTGATCAGCTTCACCTCATCGAATTTGTAGGCTCTCAGATCAGTATCGTTGCCCTTGTCCAGCTTGACCTTCGCAGTTTCCTTGATAAGGTAGGTTTCCACCACCACTCCCTGTCCATCGGGCGTTTCAACGATAGCACCTGTTTTCGGAGCTTTTTTGATGACCTGTTCATATGCTTCCTGTTCATATTTCAAGCAGCACATCAGCCTGCCGCAGGTTCCGGAAATCTTTGTCGGATTAAGAGAAAGCCCTTGCTCCTTGGCCATTTTTATGGAGACAGGCTGAAATTCACCCAGATATGAGCTGCAGCAAAGAATACGCCCGCAAATACCGATCCCGCCCATCATTTTAGACTCATCCCTGACGCCTATCTGCCTAAGCTCTATGCGGGTCTTGAAAACTGAGGCAAGATCCTTTACCAGTTCCCTGAAATCCACCCTTCCGTCTGCTGTAAAATAAAATAGTATTTTGTTGTTGTCAAATGTGTATTCCACATCTATCAGCTTCATTTCAAGCTTGTGGTCTCTGATTTTTTGCAGGCACGTAGCAAACGCTTCCTTTTCCTTTTTGCCGTTGTCGGAAGCGTGTCTGATGTCCTCATCATTAGCTATCCGCATCACCTTTTTCAGCGGTGCAACTATTTCATCATCATTGACCTCACGCACAGGAATGACCACTTCTCCGAATTCCACACCTCTGGCTGTCTCAACTATCACATTTGCTCCTTCATTTATCTGTAACTGATCAGGGTCAAAATAGTACACCTTTCCGGCCTTCTTGAACCTGACACCAACCACCTTTACCATTCAACGTTCCTCCCGTAGCTTAATCAACAGATTATCTATGACAAGCTGATAACCGGCATTTTGTTTAAGAGCCCTGCGTGCCGCACCTATTGCCTCGATATTGCTTATGAGCCTGTTGCTGCTGTATTTGCGGGCATTATTAAATATAATATCCTTTTTGTCTGAATTAATCAACATTTTTTCGTATCCTGTCTCACTCATTACCAGCAGATCTCTGTAGTACAGCAGCATTATATCAAACAACATATCAGCGTTGTATTTGTTATTGTCCATGAATGACGAAAAATCCAGGATGCTTTTGGTCTCACCATGTGCGACCCTCGGCAGTAACTCGAGCATTTGATCCCTGAGCTTTGAAAACTCGCCAAAGCCCGCCAATTCCAGTGCTGTCCCGATATTTCCGTCGGAATAATCGGCTGCCAATCCCAGCGTCCCGTCGTCGCTGCCATACCTGTCCATTAGAACCTGACAAACCTGCTCCCTGGTATATTTTCCAAACTTTATATGCTGTGCCCGCGAACGCACTGTTTCCAAAAGCTTGTCATAATTTGTGGTCAGAAGAATGACCACCACATATCCCGGCGGCTCCTCAAAGGTCTTGAGCAGGCAGTTTTGTGCCTGTTCTGTCATTTTTTCCGCCTCTTCGACTATATACACCTTGCGCTTTGAATACATGGGCTTTAGGACTACATCGCTCTGGATTTCTCTGATCAGATCCACGCCGATGCTCAGCTCCTCACAGATAATACTGTGATAGTCAGGATTGCTGCCGTTTTCCATCATCAGGCATGGCCTGCAGCTGCCGCAGACAGAAGCGTTCTGCGGAGCATCGCACAGCAAAAGACCGGCAAATATGCGGGCAATCGTTTTCTTTCCGATCCCTGCCGGTCCCGAGAATATATATGCATGTCCTATCCTGCCCTCGGAAAGCGACCGCTCAAGGCTGCCGATGACTTCCCTCTGGCCGATCACATCTTTGAAGTCCATTTAGTACACCTCTGCCGCATATGGGTTCTCTGTATATTACATGATCCGTGTTTATTACATAAATAAATCCAATATCAGTCCCCTTATATCTGCCAGCCGCTGAAGAAGGGTGATATTGTCCTTTTCTCCCTGTAGTACATCCTGTGTCAACAGGTCAAGCTCACTGTTGATGTTTTTGACTATGGCAAAAACCTTGTGCCTGCCTCTCCTGTCCAGAAGGCTTCTCTTTGAAAACTTCCTGGAATTTCCCAATGCAAGATCGAGGAATTCGGCGATGAGTTTTTTGTATACCTTTAGTTCCCGAATATCGATTTTCCTTGCCAGGATATCTCCTTGTCTGACAATGTCCTGCACGAGCCTTTCCAGATGCTGCTCATAATTGCTGTTTTCAGTTCTTAACAGCTGATTTCTGAACTCTCCGCCCCTGCCGGACTTGACCCTGGTATCGTCCTTTGCAGGCAGCCCTGGTAAGCCTGTCGTGTTACCGAGGGTATCACTTATCTTCAAGACACACCTCCCGGCGCTGATCCAATGACTGCGCCTTATGCCTTTTCAAAGCGTTCAACATCCAGTACGAATATGGTAGCTCCGCCGACAACTACCTCTACCGGGTAGGGGATAAACATACCGCCCATACCGTTGGGTGTCATGCTGGAATTGATAACCTGTTTTCTGCTTTTGGACTTTTTCTTTATCACATCGATGACATTATCAAGATGCTCTTCATCCACACCCACCAGCAGTGTTGTATTTCCCGCCTTCAGGAAGCCTCCCGTCGAGCAGAGCTTTGTAACTCCGAAGCCGTTTTTATTCAGTTCTTCCATTACCTTTGAACCATCTTCGTCGTGAACAATAGCAAATACAAGCTTCATTCTCACACCCTCCCTTTTAAAATCTATTCAAACCTGCCGGATAAAGCCAAGGACCATTTCCAACTGATGTCTGACATCCTTCCAGACCTCGTCGACAGGTTTGGATGCATCAATGGTTTTGATCCTGTCAGAGTACTTCGCCGCCAGTTCTTTATATCCGTCATAGACTCTTCTGTGAAATTCCATCACTTCATTTTCTATCCTGTCACCGGCCGCGGCTGTCATTCTCCTTTTGAGCCCTATTTCGGGATCAAGGTCGAAAAAGAAAGTAATATCAGGCATCATGCCGTCTATCGCAGTAGTCGTTATTTTCTCGAGCATATCCATATCAAGACCTCTCCCATAGCCCTGATAGGCAAAAAATGAATCTGTATAGCGGTCGCATATAACTGTCTGTCCTTTGGCGACAGTCGGCTTGATGACCTGCTCCACCAACTGCGCCCTCGCTGCCGAGTACAGAAGCAGTTCCGTTACATTGTGCATCTCTGTGTAGGCAGGATCCAATATAATAGAGCGTATACTCTCGCTGATGCGTGTACCTCCGGGCTCTCTCGTTAAAAGGACTTTACAGCCCAAGGACGACATGTGCTCCATCATGTTCCTTATCTGAGTTGTCTTCCCGCTTCCATCAGTACCTTCGATAGTAATAAAAAGTCCTCTGTTCATAGAAACACCTTTCAATGTATGGGGACACTTCTTTGCATGATGCAAGTCTCGGGGGCCAAGAAATGTCGTCCAATGTATGGGGACACTTCTTTGCACGATGCAAGTCTTTGTGGACAAGAAATGTCGTCCGCTGTATGGGGACACTTCTTTGCACGATGCAAGTCTCCGGGGCCAAGAAATGTCCCCTAATATCATTATACTCTATTGCGGCCGCCTATGCACCCCTTTTTTCCCTGCATTAGGCGGTGCTCGACCGGCAGCACCTTGTGTTTCCTGCTTCGAAGTCCTTTTGACCTGCAGTCATCATCTCTTGATCACGGCAACTGTTCCGCCGCCGCTTATGCCGTGCACCCTGCCGCCTGCCTGGATCACTCCCGTCAGAAGGTCCGCGGCATCACGCGAAATGGCCTCTCCCGGGCACACCAGCGGTATCCCCGGAGGATACGGCGCAATTATCCCTTTGCTTATCCTGCCTGCCGCGTTCTCGAGCCTGACCCTTTCTGCCTCTGCATTCAATATATCCGAAGGCTCAAGCTCATAGCGGTTATTTCCCATAATGGCGTGCATATTTCTCATACAGTTATGAACGCGCTCACCAAATACAGAAAAAGCTTGTTCCTTTTTCAGCCGTGTATCCACATCCCGGCCAAAAGACTTCCCTGCGGCCTGCCGCAGCTCTTCCAGCGCCGCAAACAGTATTCCCACCCTTTCCGGACTGTCAGCCGCCGTGCAGATAAACACCACATTGGAAGCATCCGACATTTCCGATTGAATATTATACCTTTGTCTCAATATCCTCTCTGCTTCGAAGCCTGTCATGCCAAGCTTCCCCACATTGACAGTGAGCCGCGTCGCATCGTGATCGAAGCCCGGCACGGCGGCTTTGTCAAGGATCATCTCTCTGCCTCCGAAACTGTTCCGGCATGCCTCCAACGAATCAAGGAGACTGTCCAGCAGCCTCGTGCCCTGTCTTTGCATTATCGCTCTTGCTATGTCCAGAAAGGCCATGATCATGTAAGAAGGGCTGGTAGTCTGATACATCTCCAGAAAATATTCGAGTCTTCCCATGTCTGCCCTGTCCGAGCCTATGTGCAGATATGCCCCCTGAGTAAATGCAGGCAGCGTTTTGTGCGCACTTTGGATGCAAATATCAGCCCCGGCTTCCAGAGCGCTCACCGGCAGCCTCCTGTTGAATGCAAAATGGGGACCATGGGCTTCATCCACTATAAGTACCTTATTCTTCGAATGAACGATCTTTGCGATTTCCTCAATATCACAGCATATGCCGTAATAATTTGGTCTTGTTATTAGAACACCTGCTGCATCCGGGATATCATCAAGTGCCCTGCACACTTCCCAGGGAGTGATCCCGGTGCATATACCAAATGTATTTGTGTACCCCGGCATCATGTAGTATGGCCTGACACCGGCAATAAGCATGCCGTTTATAACGGCACTGTGACTGTCCCTGCCGACAATGAGATGCTGCCCCGGTCTGCATACGGCCGATATTGCCGCGTGAATACCGACAGTGCTCCCATTTACGAGGAAGTAACTCCTTTCAGCCCCAAACGCCCCGGCTGCGAGCTCCTGCGCTTTTGCAATGATACCGGATGGATCGTGGAGATCGTCCAGCCCAGGTATTTCTGTAAGATCTAATTTTTCTATACTGGAAAGAAATTCCTCAGGTATGCCGCAGCCAAGCTTGTGGCCGGGCATGTGGAAGGGAAGCGCACCGGAATCCGTATAAGCCCTTATGGCATTGTATACAGGTGTGTTCCAATTGCTGATTTTTACTCTCCCTTTCAGGCCTCCGCCTTATTTTTTTCGTATATGATCCGAAGTCCTTCAAGCACAAGACGACCGTTGACCTCATCTATGGACTCTGTCTCCGGCGCAATAAATTTGGCAAGTCCGCCGGTGGCGATGACTTTTATGTTGTCTTCCTTCATCTCCTGCTTGATCTTGCTTACGATGTGGTTTATCTGTCCCACATATCCGTGGAATATACCTGACTGCATACTGACAGATGTGTTTCGGCCTATGACCGCATCATGCTTTGCCAGGTCTATCCGCGGGAGCTTTGCAGTCCTCTGATACAAAGCCTCGGCTGATATGAGTATGCCCGGACAGATGGCTCCTCCAAGGAATTCTCCCCTTGAGGATATGGCATTGAATGTAGTGGCAGTGCCGAAGTCCACTACTATCACAGGGCCGCCGTAGAGCTCATAGGCTGCCACGGCATTGACGATCCTGTCTGCGCCAAGCTCCCGGGGGTTCTCGTATTTTATGTTGATGCCGGTTTTTATCCCCGGTCCGATTATTATCGGATCCTTTTTCATATATCTCTCTATGGCATGTTCAAATGAGAACATGATGGGAGGCACTACAGAAGATATTATCACGGCTTCGACATCTGATATGTCAAGCTTTTCGTAATTGAAAAAATTAACGAAGTACATGCCAAACTCATCTGCTGTCCATCCTCTGTTGGTAGCCAGCTTCCAGTGAGCTATGAGCTTCCTTTCTTTATATACTCCAAAACGGATATTGGTATTTCCAACATTTATAGCAAGAAGCAACTGTCATTCCTCCAAATCATCCTGCAGTGCATCGGCAAAAAATCCATCGCCTCGTCCTCATAACACCTCTTATAAAAACTTGAGGCTTCTGATTTCCTTTATTTCCAGCTCGATTTCCTTCTCAAGTCTTATTATGTCCCGCTTTATATCTTCTATCGTTTCATCCGCCCTGTTTCTATGGATATTTGAATGACGGCCGTAGGCAGTTCCGCCGTACTGTCTTGACTTGGTATCCTTGTCCGCGTCCCTGTTGCGGTCGCGGTAATATCCTCTGGAATTATCCCTGCTGCGCCCTTCGGAGCTTCTTTGCCCATGGCTGTTGCTTCTCGGACCGGATTGATGCTGTCCGTGTCGGGATGCCTCTTTATTCTGAGTCTGTGTATCTTTTTTAGCTGGATTCTGCGTATCAGAATTCCTTGGTCCGCCCCTCTGGCGACCCTGGTACTGGCCCTTTGTGTTGTGATCCTGATTGTTCTGACGGCTGCGCTGCTCGTTCCTTGGCTGTGTGTTTTGGACCTTGTCCGAATTTGCAGAACCACCGGTCACAGTCTGGTTATCATTACTCTTACTGACCATTCTAAACCTCCATTAATAGTAAAGCAATGTATCTATTGTATTTTAAATGGATCAACAAGTCAACCCCAGCAGTCTGGCGGCGTTTCCACCCATTATTGCATTTCTGACCTCATCGGTCAGGTCCATGTTCCTGAACCTTTCCGTCTCGGTATATTGATTGCCCCAAGGTGAGTCTGATGCAAAAAGCAGCCTGTGATACCCATGCTCCGAAAGCATCCGTCTGAATTGCTCCGGACTCATCTCATGCAGACTGAAGGAGGTATCAAAAAATATGTCCTCTCCTACAAGGTAACGCTCCACGTCATCCCAGTATTCAAATCCACCCATATGCGCGGCAACAATGGTGGCACCGGCCATCGTCTCAAGGGCCCTCCTCATCCTGTCAGGTGTGCAGTGGTAGGGCTCAGGCATTCCCAGATCCCCTCCTGCATGAAAGATGATTATGAATCCAAGCTCGGCTGCCTTTTCGTAGATAGGGTACATTTTGGGGTCATCCACATAAAAATCCTGGTACTCGGGATGAAATTTGATTCCCTTGAGCCCTGCAGTCTTCATGTCTTTCAGCTGGTCCTCCCAGTCCGGACTGTCCGGATGCACAGAGCCAAATGCCATTATTTCATCATCCTGGATGGAGGATGACCACTGTGTTATCCTTCTGGTCTGGCTTGGTTTTGTCGCTATATTTAGAATCAGTGATTTGTCTATGCCTGCCCTTTTCATCGATGCCTTCATCCCTGCTACGGTGCCATCGGACATCAGCGGCAGATCTGCGGCTTTTGAAAGCGATTCGGTAGCCCTTCGGGCGATGTCGTCAGGAAAGCAATGAACATGAAAATCAATAACCATTATACTGCTCCAATCATTTTATACTTAGATAATACTCCAACATGCAAGCTATCATATGTATCCATACATACCTCTTACAGAAACCTCCCCGGAGATAAGCCCGCGGCGTATCCCATCACTGCAGTCCACCAACAGTCTGCCGTCCTCGGTGATATCTATGGCGGTCCCTGTGTACTCCACATCTCTGAGTGTAAAGCGGACCTCTTTGCCGATGGTAGCGGAGTATTCCCTCCACATGTCAAGTATCACACTGTTTTTTCCATCGAGGATATCCAGCAGCACTGCATCCATCTCCCGCAGCAAAGCGCGGATCAATGCAAGCCTTCCGCCGCTGTTGTCTTTGGCGCCTGTACACGCGGATCGGCTGTTGAGGTCATTTAGCTCCATAAGGACCGAGGTTGCCCTGTCCTGTAATTCATCAGGAAAATCTGAGGCCTCATGAGAATAATTTATGCCTATGCCAAGCACAATGTAGTTCACTCTGTCAGTCTCACAATTCATCTCCAGCAATATCCCGCATAATTTTTTACCTCCGGCTACGATGTCGTTAGGCCACTTGATGCCTGTTTCAAGGCCGGCGGCTCCATATATGGCCCTGACTGCCGCCACAGCCGCAGCCAGTGTGAATATTTGTGTCTCGGCAGGCGCCATTGGAGGCCTCAGTACTATAGAGAGATATATTCCTTTGTCCGGAGTCGATTCCCAGCTTCTGCCAAGCCTTCCCCTGCCCTGGGTCTGCCGGGAGGCCATGACCGTCAGCCCGTCGACACAACCCTCGGCAGCCAGTCTGGCAGCCTGTACATTGGTTGATGCAAGCGCATCATAGCACAGGACTTCTCTACCGACGATGCTGGTGCCAAGGTCATTTTCTATTTCAAATGAATTGATCGGTCCATCAGATGCAATAAGCCTGTAACCTTTTCTCGATGCTGCCTCTATCGTGTAGCCCTCTGCTCTTAGTTCCTTTATATATTTCCATGCGGCAGTCCTTGAAAATCCGAAGCGCTCTCCCAGCTCAGCCCCGCTTACATAGTCGGGAGCGGCTTCCCTCAGAAGCGTCAATATCTCATATTTCATCATGTCCTCCCGGGTCCGGGGTCCTGAACGTATACACCCTTTGTCCCCCGTTTGCCCTGAAAACGGCATATGCGCCGTCGAATCCGCCTATGGTCTCGGCCTTTCCGTTATCGCAGAGCCACTTGAAGTACAGATAGAGCAATGTGTCATTCAAATCACCCTGCTCATCCCTCAAATATTCCATCAGATTGTTGAAGTACAGTTCCTGTGAGTTTTCATAGAGCACGGGGGTATCGAGCATTTTCCCTGATACGCTGATATTTTCCCCCAATATGGTACTGGTGACAAGAACCTCGGGGAATCTGTACTCACCAAAGGTATAATTGCCTATGGGTATTATGGAAGCTTTATAAAGCTCCATTACCTGAGGGTACGACAGACCTGCCTCATACAGGCTGCGGTCGGCAGCAAAACAGTATTTTGGATCGATCTCCAGCTTGAGACATCTATATGCGCCGGATGTATATTTGTCATATTCATCACGGGGATTGAGCAATGCGGCAATGCATTTCCTGCTGCTGCCGTCGATAACCGTTTCCCGGCTGTACCACTCGGAAAGTTTTAAGCCGCATTCTACGGCATACCCTGCTTTATTGGCAGGTATGTAAAAATAGACCTCTACCAACCCTTCACCTCCAGTGTCATGCTGTTTGAAGCAGCAGTCCTGCTGTGTACATGCCTGCTTCGCCTATGCCTGGACTTTTCTGAATATATCCTCTATGTCTTGTGCCTGAACAGGCCTGATATTGTATGTGGTGCTTCGCTGTGACATCGTTATGGCTGCATACTTTGAAATCTCTGCATCACTCAGACCTGGTGCCCGCCCTATCAGTGATGCTATCAAGGCATCAAATCCATTGATATCGGCCAAGCCCAGCAAGGCAAGTACATTATCTGTCTTTTCTGCCCCATGGCTATAGTTGAATCTCAGGTATTCCGCCATCAGATATCCGTTTGCTCTGCCGTGGGGGATATTTTTGAAATATGTGTAGTTGTACCCTGCACCGTGTACTATCGTGGTCCCGGTTTGGGCAATGACCATTCCGCCAAGCATCGATGCGTAAAGAAGTTTCCCGCGCACCTCACGGCTTATCGCTCCGTTTTGAAGGTGCTCCTTGCATTCCCCAAAGAGCCGTATGCCCTCCTGTGCCAAAATATCGCTGGCAGGTGTGCTCCTGTTGCTCAGATATCCCTCTATGCAATGCGACAGTGCATCTATCGCAGTGTTCACCGTAACAGCGGCGGGCTGAGTTTCGGTATAGACCGGGTCAAGGAATGCAATTGCCGGGAATGTGTCTGGAGTGCCGAAGCTTCCCTTTGTCTGTGCCTCATTTCTGGTCAGTACGGAATATGGTGTTACTTCGCTGCCGGTACCGGCTGTAGTCGGGATAGCAATAGTGGTAAGCGGCTTGTTTTTAAAGCTGTTGTCAAACAGCTCATCCGCCTCGATATCATTCGTGGCAAGCACAGCTATGGCTTTTGCCGCATCCAGCGGCGAGCCTCCGCCTATGCCGATCACAAAGCCGGCTCCGTACCGCCGAGCTGCTGCGCCTCCTTCACCTACATTAGCGGTGGAAGGGTTGTTTTCGACCTTGTCAAATATCATATGATCTATATTGAGACTTTTTAAGACTTCGCATATATCGTCCAATGCTCCGCTTGTCTTTGCCGAACTGCCGCCGGTGACGATCATCGCCTTTTTGCCGAAAGCCTCCAGCTCGCTTCCGTATTGCTTGACACAACCTTCTCCAAAATATGCCTTGACAGGCATGTGAAATTTAAACTGCATTATCCGCCTCCTGTAGTGTTCCTCTATCCTTGATCCACACTCCTCTACATGGAGTATTTCCTTACTATTATAACCTATTACCAAAATACTGTCGATTGCTCATCTGTTTTATACATACCCGTCTCCATCGATAAGCTTCCATAAACTGTTATGAAAAAAACATCTATTGAATATCTTGGGAATATTACTTATAATAGTTATGTAAATGCATTATCATGGATTCATAGGCAAATTTAGAATGGAGGTATTACAATGGCATTTCTCGAGAATCTTGGTAAGAAGATTGGTGAAACTGCTCAGGCGGCTGCAAAGAAATCAAGTGAACTAGTTGAGACTACCAAACTGAACGCAAGTATCAATGCAGAAGAAGAAAAAATCCACAGGCTCTATTCTCAGATGGGAAAGACTGCATATCAACACTTCAGTGAAACAGGCACCACTGAAGAATACTTAAGAGAAGCATGCGAGCAGATCGTGGCTCATGAACAGAATATAAAGGAACTGAGAGAAAAAATCGCAGAAGTAAAGGGCATCAAGTCATGCGTTGGCTGTGGAGCTGAAATGGAGAGATCTCAGGTGTTCTGCTCCAAATGCGGAGCTAAGAATGAAATCCAGCAGGCTGCTCCAGAGGAAGCGGCAGCGCCGTCAGCGGCTTGTCCCTCATGCGGAGTTGCATTGGCGCCTGGCTCGGCATTCTGCACCAGCTGTGGTACAAAGCTTTAATATTTACATATACAGGGCGGGGTAATATTACCCCGCCTTTTTTACTGTTTTACCAGCCTGAGGCAGAATTCGATATACGGGATGAAGCTCTATCCTCAACAGGCGGCTTCTTTTCAATGGATCTTTGCTCCAGCGCTTTGCGGCACCTTTCGATCACCTCGACAGCCGGCTCGAATTCCTCATAGAACATTATTATCATTTCACCTGGTATTGCCTCCATGATCGCAGTCTCCAAGGCCTTTGTCTCCTGATATATCACCCTTGTCATTTTCTTGTTTATTCCCTCTGATATTACGGCGTTGTACAGCAGATCGGCCACCTTTCCCACATCCCTGCCTCTCGGGTCCCTGTCTTCCTTTATATAGATCTTTGAGAATGACCGCCCGCAAAGCCTGCCTACTTCGTTGATGCTCTCATCCCTTCTGTCTCCGGGCATTCCGATGATACCGGTATACATGGATGCATTGAGGCCCTGCATCATTTCTATGGCAGCACCATATCCTGCAATATTATGTCCATAATCAAGCATGACAGAAAAACCGTCCATCTCAAAAATGTTGAATCTACCGGGGTTGGTCGAGGTATCGGGTCTGAATCCCGATATTCCTTCCCTTATCTTTGCAGGCGGTATATCCAGCGCATATAGTGATGAAACTGCCGCTAGTGTGTTTTCAACATTGCATGCGGCTTTACCTCCGAAAGTGATTGGTATATCTGCTATGTGTGCAATAAAAATTTCATTGCCGCCTGTTGATACATATACTGCGCCGTCCTTGACATATACTGCCTTGTTTCCTTCCTTTATTGCTCTTTGCAGAAGCAGATTGTCATACTTCGATGCAAACAGCATGGGTTTGCAGTTGATCCTTTTCATGATCATAGGAGTCATCTTGTCATCTGCATTTAGTACTGCTGTGCCATTTGGCTTGACAGCCTCTGCTACAAGTGACTTTACCTTTGCCAGGTCCTCGAGGGTGTTCACTCCATCTATACCAAGGTGATCGTCACTTATGTTGATTATCACTCCGACATCAGCCAGGTCGTACCCAAGCCCTCGCCTAATGATTCCTCCCCGTGCCGTTTCAAGCACAGCTGCCTCTACTCTTGTATCCTTTAGTACCCTTGCAGCGCTTAGAACTCCTGTATTGTCTCCTTTGAGGATACATTCCCCTCCGATATAGATGCCGCTGGTACTTGTCATTCCTACTACCGTGCCATCAAGTGACAGTACGTGCGCTATCATTCTTGCTACTGTGGTCTTGCCGTTTGTACCGGTAATGGATACGATGGGTATGCCGGAGGGTTCTCCCTGCGGATAAAGGTAATCCAATATATCCCCTGCCACATTTCTGGACATTCCCTCTGTCGGATATATATGCATTCTCAGGCCGGGTGCCGCATTCACTTCTATTACTGCTCCATTCTCTTCATCCAGCGGCTTTGATATGTCCTTGCAGGTAATATCTATACCTGCGATGTCAAGCTCCATCAGCTGGGCAGCTTTTACCGCGAGTTCGGCATTATACGGATGGACCTCGTCGGTGCAGTCCCTTGCAGTACCACCTGTACTTAGGTTTCCATTGTAGCGAAGCACCACCTTTTCTCCAGGTGCGGGTATACTGTTTTCGCTATATCCGCATTTAGCCAGCACTTGCCTTGACATGTCATCTATCTTGATTATCGTGAGTGGTTTCTCATGGTCTGCACCTCTTAATGGGTTGAGGTTTTCGATTTCAACCAGCTGCCTGATGGTATTGATACCGTCACCTATCACAAAGGGTGCTCTTCGTTCTGCCGCAGCAATCATTTTGCCGCCTGCCGCAAGAAGCCTGTAGTCCTTTCCGGGTATGTGCCTTTCGACTAATACTGCATGGCTGTATCCGGAAGCGGTTTCAAATGCGTTTTCAAGCTCTTTCATATCGGTGATATTTGTGAAAACTCCCTTGCCCTGATTGGCATCAAAGGGCTTTACAACGACAGGCCAGCCGATGGCTGCTGCCGCCACGGCAGCTGATCTGAGAGTGTAGGCGATATCTCCTCTGGGGACAGGGATCCCGGCCCCGGACAGCATCTGCTTTGTCAGATGCTTGTTGCCCGCTATGTCTACAGCCACGCAGCCGCTCCTGTCAGACAGGGATGCTTCCAGATATCTGGTGTATTTACCGTTGCCCAATTGGAGCACGCTGGAATGCTCAAGACAGGTCACAGGGATATTTCTCCTGATTGCTTCCCTATAGATCGCTCCGGTAGAAGTGCCCAGATCGGATTCTGCAGCCATTCTTCTCAGATATCCGCAAATAGCGTCGATATCAGGCATTTCACCGGACACCAGCAGGTTGATGATTTCAACGGCTGCCAGCAGACACTCTATGGCAAACTTTTCATTCCTAAACTCAAAGACCAGATAATAAATTGCAGGATCATCAGTAGCTCTGCTCTTCCCATAGTTCACATCATGTCCCATAAGCCCCTGCAGCTCAAGGGTCATATGCTCGGTCACATGGGCCAGGTAGGTCCCTTCCCTGAGCCTGTCTGCAAAGCCTCCTTCGTATCCCAGCGAGCAGACATGGGTCTTGAGGCCCGGCATTATTTTCAGCAGCCGTTCATTGAAGCCTTCTATTTGTTTTGTTGGTATATCATACAAATTTCCCAGATCTACAACAGCCTTTATAACAGGTTTATGACTATGGATATTCCTGCCTTTATATGGCTGTATACTTATTATATCCACGAATTTTCCTCCTAGTTCAAAGAGGACTGCTTCCTGTACAGAAGCGTCCCCTAACCTTTATTACCTTCCGTTCCGCCAGGTCATAACCGTACCCGGCAGGCAGGACATGCAGTACGACATTGGAAATGGCCAGGTTCTCATCCGGTTTCAGCTCGGAAACATTGGAGTTTTTGATATTCCTGCCGTCCACAACTGTCACTGAGTTGCTTCCCAACACTTCAAAATGATCATCGGGAAATACCCTGACTGCGGTATCCTCATCAATGCCAATGCCAAGGATCGATGGATTCTCAGCCACACCGCACAGCAGCCTGCCTATCCTTCCTCTCTGATGGAAATGCTGGTCGATGAGGGCCCTTTCCAGCAGACCAAGTCCCGGGGCCATTTTCAGCGTGCATTTCCTTGCCGCATCATTGTTGTTGCCGTCAACGATCATCGTCCTGCTCATTGCTGATGCTCCTGCACTTGTACCTGCGATAACGGCACCTGATTTGTAAGCGCCATGCAGTGCATCATATACCTTGGTACCGCCAAGTATGCTGGTTATCCTGAGCTGGTCCCCACCGGTGAAAAAAATGCCTGTGGAGGCCGATATTAGTCCTGCGTTCATCTCATGATCCGCATCATCCCGCGAATTGATGTCCAAAAAGGTGGTCTCCTGTGCTCCCATGCCAACAAAAAGCGATTTGTACTGATTTCCCGCTTCAGCCGCATTTTCGGTGGCAGTAGTGATTATTATTATTTTTGCTTTGGAAGCACCTGATAGATTAACAAATGATTTGAGAATAAGACACTCTCCGGCCTTATCCTCGGCTCCGCCGATTATTATCAAATTGCCAGTATTCATTGCACTCACCGTCTCCCCCTGCCCGCGTCAGCTTGTCACAGCCGGCGCAGCCTGCATGGAACTGCTGCAGAGCTTCGTTCAAAATTAAACGCCGACAGCGTTTTTCAGATAATCATAGATCATACCGTTTAGCATTAGACCAGCAGCCATCAGCAGAATGCTTGCAGCAACCAGAATCATCCCGGCCCGGCCTCCTCTATGGCTGAGCCGTATACCCAGAATGATTGCCAAAGATCCAAAGATGAATGGGTATCCTGCCAGAGATGCTGCAGCTGCCAGCCAGCCCGCAACGGTACACAATATAGTCCCCGCGCACTGGGCAGCTCTGCTTGGATTGCTTGTTTGGTCCACTTTATCCATTCTATCACCTCAGTATTTATTCTTTAAAACAAGAGTATGGTATATGCATACCAATGTGTGTAAATTTATGTCGTTAATTAGGAATACTGATTACATTTCCGCCTTCCAGAAGTATATTCCCTCTGGAAATCAGCATTTCGGGCATTAGTGAAGCTTTTCCAACCATCAGGATATCAGCATCGCTTCCGACTGCTATCCTGCCTTTTGCAGGGTACAGCTTCAGGACCCTTGCCACATTTTCAGTGACTGTTTTCAGTACCTGGGGCAGCGGGAGTCCGTTATCCATGACAGCCGTCCTAAAATCATTGAAGAGCGCCATTACACTCCCTACCTCGGTTTGAGAATCACCCGCGCCGCTTCCGTTGCCGTCAGAGGATACTGTGACATTTTCAAGGCCTGTCCCCATATTTATCAGCCGGCTCAGGCACTCCGGCACACTTATGCCGTCATCTGTGTTTTCTCCTGCGGTCAGATCGATGCTTCCTCCGTTGCTGTGATACTGTAATGCCTGCTCAAACAGGTTCTTGTTCCGGTTCAGATGGGTCGGGACAAACATTGAGACCGGAAAATCCGTTGCCTCCAGCAGGTCCACCAGCGGCTGGAGACCTGATTTTCCGTCACCCACATGCAGATGGACGACACCGGCCTTTCTTCCGAGCATGCCGCCGGTAACTGCCTCATGTGCCAGTTTCGCCAGCTCATCCCGGGTGGGGTAAGAGGATCTGAAATCAGAGATGGCTATTTCACCTGCTCCGATAACTTTGTCTATGATGGCTATGTCGGTGAGCACCCTGCCTGTGATCGTGACCGGCGGCACTCCATAGTTCCCTGTATAGGTGTATGCAGTCAGACCGTCCGCGTCAAGGGAACGTGCTTTCATCAGAAGCCCCTGCATGCTTTTTCCGACTCCGTCATCTCCCAGGATCCCCACCACAGTAGTTATTCCCGCTTTTATCAGCTCGGCGGCATCCAGAGGACCTATTATGCTTTTGGGGCCCTGCTCACCTCCGCCGCCGGTGATGTGCACATGCTGGTCAATGAAGCCGGGAAATGCAAACATATCACTGCAGTCCCTTATTTCAGCCTGCAGGGACATTGATGTATCTATGCTCTCAGATATTTGTGCGATCTTGTCGAACGCTATTAGGATATCCTGTTTTCCTGCATATTCCGGTGTGTACAGTTCAACATTTTTCAATAGTTTGAACATGATATTTTCTCCCCAGCCGGGGTTTTCCCATTATTTTTTTGCATCCCTGCACATGTTTGCTTCTGCGATATACTATTTTGTACCTTTGGACCGGCCTGTATACATACACTTTTTTGACTGATCAATAATTGTAAATGTTAAATTTGTGTTAAATTTTTAATGTTATGACATTATAATATTATTTATTAACATTAATCCCATTATTTGATTTGATTATTTAACTTAATTCTGCTAAACTAAACTGTATTATGTAAAGCAAAATATACGAAGGGTGATAAAATTGATAGCCAACTACAGCACTTTGACAGCAAAACAAAAAAAGGTCTATTCGGTAATCGAAAGTTACATCAAGACCAATGGTATACCCCCGACAGTTCGTGAAATCGGAGAACTGGTAGGCGAAAAAACTCCAGGGGCAGTGCAGGGTATACTTAACCGGCTGGAGCAGAAAGGCGTGATCAAAAGACAGCTTGGCGCTGCAAGGTCCATTCAGCTTGTGTCACAGGATGACCAGATGTACAGCAAGCCGGTATTCATCCCCAAGATCAAGAAGATTTCCAAAAGGAATCTGGATGATCTTACAAGTATCTATAATATAGAAAGATATGCGCCATTCGCCCCTGAGGTCCTCGACGGCAACGGAAGCTTTTTCGTGATAGACTCTCCCACCGATGGGCTTGAGGAAAGCGGCTTCACCGCAGATGATACGATCCTGGTCAACACATCTGCAGAGCCCACAGATGGAGATATAGTACTGATATTTTATGAAACACGGGCTCTGCTCAGAAGGTATTATGCCGGGGAAAACGGGACACTTTCCCTTAAAGCAGATTCAAGCATACTCGACAAGGAGATCTTCGAACCAGACGAAGTAAGGATAATCGGCAGGGTCGAAGGAAGATATTCAAAATTCTAAATCAAAGGGACTGAGGTCCAGCCTCAGTCCCTTTTTGATGCATAAAAAATCCGGCTCATGGGAGCCGGATTTTTATTGTGTATTACTTGCTTTCAGTCGGTACTGTAGCGTACATGAAGTACTTGTATCCCAGAGGTGATGAGTAGAAGCCTTCTATCTTCTGGTTGAGCAGGTACAGATCCACATAGTAGTAGATCGGTGCAAGCATGCTCTCTGCGAAAATGATGTCCTCTGCTTCATGCATCAGCTTGTAACGCTCTGCAGTGTCAGTGGAAGACTTAACCTTCTTGATGATCTCATCATACTGGGCATTGCTCCACTGAGCGTCGTTGTTGCCGCTGCCGGTGATCCACATATCGAGGAAGGATATTGGATCATTGTAGTCTCCGAGCCAGCCGTTACGTGCGATATAGTATTCGCCGTTCTTACGGGTGTTGAGGAAGGTGCCCCACTCCTGGGAAACCAGCGTAACATTGACACCGATCTTCTTCCACATATCCTGGAGAGCTTCACCTATCTGCTGATGTCCTGTGCTTTCATTGTAAAGGTATTCCATAGTCGGGATTCCCTGTCCATCCGGGTAACCTGCTTCAGCAAGAAGCTTCTTTGCTTCTGCGAGGTTGGCCTCATATGCTGCCTTGGAAGGATCGTAATAATCTCCGCCCACTTCACGGAATTCCTTGGTCGGGTCTGCATCAGACAGCCCTGTCGGAACAAATGCGCCTGCAGGCTGCTGTCCGGACTGACCTATGTTGACGCATATGAAATCGCGGTCGATTGCAAGGGTCAATGCCTTACGGACCTTGGGATCATTAAGGGGAGCCTTCTGTGTATTGAAGGAAACATAATATGTTCCCAGCTGTCCCTGAAGGTTGAATTCAGGTCTGTTTCTCCATGCCTCTATTTCGTCGTTGGGCATATTGTCTGCAAAGAGGATCTCTTCCTTCTGGAAGGCATTGCGTATAGCATTGTCATCTTCCATCAGAACGAACTTTATCTTCTCAGATCCAAGGTTTTTATAATCCCAGTAATTCTTGTTCTTTTCATAGATCATGTGAGATCCCGGTACCCATTCGGTCATTTTGTAAGCACCGTTTCCTATATAAGTCTTGGGATCCACTGCCCATGATTCATCGTGTGCTTCGATGATATCCTGACGTACAGGTGAATATGTGGGGAATGCGCAAAGCTCCAGGAAATATGGAACCGCATTCTTCAGCTTGACTACAAAGGTTTTGTCGTCAGGTGCACTGATATTGAGGTTGCCATCTTCATAGCCTTCGATTACTTCGAACATGTACTCGTAGTCGGCAGCTGTGTCCGGAGAAATGGCACGGTTCCATGAATACACAAAGTCACTTGCCTTGAGTGCTTTGCCGTCGCTCCATTTCAGACCGTCGCGGAGGTGGAAGGTGTAAGTTGTTCCATCTTCACTGATATCATAACTCTTTGCCTGACCGGGAACAGGTACACCGTTCTTGTCAAGTGTCATTAGACCTTCAAATCCGTGGACTATCAGTGTTGCTCCATCAACAGCGGAGTTCAGAGCAGGATCGATCGTATCCGGATCAGGTCCTACACAAACTGTCAGAACATCTGCTTTTCCTGAGCCTCCTCCGGCGCAGGCAGTGAAAAGCATACTGAATACCAGTACTAATGAGATCAGAAGTGCTGCTTTTCTTTTCATATAGATTCCTCCTATATAAAAATACAACACTTGGTTCATCTGATCGATAGTTAACATAATACAATAATGTCCTATAGAAATCAACAAAATCAGGCGACCCAACTTGTAGTATTATTTCCCACTGTCTTTATATATACAGTGTGCTCTGATATTTTTTTCTACATAAATAACCAAAAAAGGTCTGTGATTGTCTGCGCGATAGCCATTTTCCCATACATACCGGCAAATTTCCACAGAAACCACCTACCTCAATGGCAATTATATACTATCAACATTTAAATGCCATTTCAATAGGGTTACATAAAATGCATATTTATTCATTCCCTAAATTGTCCAATACACATATACAAATTACAGTCGGAAGCTATGGCCTCATTATAGCGCAATACGCCAAAAGCCGCCGGTTTGCGCCCACACATCACTGTGTCCTCCTTAGCTCCGGGAGCCGGGCAAACCGATCGGCTTATCTGCAAATATGGCTTTAGTGAATACTGCCGGAATCGGATCACCTGCGTCACGGACAGGCAAAGTCGCCTTTGTCGGGACTGATTTCCCGACCCTGAAGCTGTCCGTATCATCCGATGCAATATGAGTATTCACTAATATTCACTAATATTCATTAATATTCATCAATAATCAGCTATAACGCATGGTTCAAAGGTAATTCTACTGCTTGAGCAGGACTTCCCTGACTACAAGCTCCCCCATTTCACTGGTTTCCGTAACTGTATTGCCCGCTGATGCTATGTCAGCTGTGCGGTATCCCTTTTCCAGAACACGCCTTACCGCATCTTCAATGGCATCGGCTGCGGCATACTGCTTGAATGAATAGCGCAGCATCATGGCAGTTGACAAAATCGCTGCAATTGGATTTGCCTTATTCATGCCTGCGATATCCGGCGCAGATCCGTGGATAGGCTCATAAAGCCCCAGAGCTCCGTTTCCAAGGCTTGCTGATGGAAGCATGCCTATAGAGCCGGTGATCATGGAAGCCTCGTCGGACAATATGTCGCCAAACATATTCGAGGTCAGGATGACATCGAACTGGCGAGGATTTCTGACAAGCTGCATAGCTGCATTATCCACATACAGGTGGTTCAGCACGATATTCGGATATTCACGTGCTTTCCTGATCACTACCTCCCGCCAGAGCTTTGAGCTCTCCAGAACATTCGCCTTGTCAACTGAAGTCACTATCCCGCTGCGCTTTGATGCCGCTTCAAATGCAATTGCCGCTATTCGTTCGATCTCTGCCACCGAGTATCTTTCAGTATCATACGCTGATTCATTTTCGGTGCCTGTGTCGGATCTGCCCCGCTCTCCGAAATAAATGCCTCCCGTAAGCTCCCTTACTACCAGTATATCGATTTTATCCCCTATGATCTCCGATTTCAGCGGGGACGCATCTCTCAGTGCTTCATATATTACTGCCGGTCTCAGATTGGCATAAAGACCGAGACCCGCCCTGATACCCAGCAGCCCTGCCTCAGGAGTCTTGCTGCGCGGCAGCTCCTCCCACTTGGGTCCGCCTACCGCCCCCAGAAGCACCGCATCGCTTTCCTTGCAAGCCTTCAATGTCACCTCCGGCAGAGGTATACCATATTCATCTATGGCACAGCCTCCCATCAGTTCTTCTCGCAGCTCGAAGCTGATGCCGTACTTGTCCCCCGCCGCTTTGAGCACTGCCAGCGCCTGGTCGGTTATCTCAGGGCCTATGCCGTCGCCTTTTAATACAGTTATTGTATATTTCACTAAAATTCCTCCTCACAGGCCCTGCCTGATGTATCCGATCAGTCCGTCAGCCGCTATTATTTTCTGCATGAACTCCGGAAACGCTTCAACCTTGTATGACGTGTTCTTTGTCAGGTTTCTGATGATACCGGTATCGAAATCTATTTCCAGTTCGTTTCCCTCCTGGATATCCTTTGCCGCATCGGGACATTCGATTATGGGCAGCCCGATATTTATGGCATTACGATAGAATATCCTGGCAAAGGTCTCCGCTATGATGCAGGAAATACCTGATGCCTTTATCGCGATGGGAGCATGCTCCCTTGATGAACCACATCCAAAATTCCTGCCGGCTGCCATTATGTCTCCCTTTTTCACTCTTTTCACAAAGCTGGCATCCAGATCCTCCATGCAGTGGGCTGCCAGCTCTGAAGGTTCACTGGTGTTCAGGTATCTTGCCGGTATAATGACGTCAGTGTCCACATTATCCCCATATTTGATTACATTTCCTTTTACCTTCATATTATTACCTCCTGTAAATCATACATCCCTGAATCAAACTCCTAGGACATAAGAGTGCTGTCATTAAGCTTTTCATATGTCAGTCGCTGACTCACAGCTCCTCCGGCGATGCGATCCTGCCGGCCACTGCTGATGCAGCTGCTATTGCCGGGCTTGCCAGATATACTTCACTTTCAGGGTGGCCCATCCTGCCTACGAAATTTCTGTTGGTAGTCGCGACGGCCCTCTCCCCCTTTGCCAGTATTCCCATATGTCCACCCAGGCATGGCCCGCAAGTCGGAGTGCTGACTGCGGCACCCGCTTCGATGAATATTTCGAAAAGGCCCTCATTCATGGACTGCCTCCATATCTTCTGAGTGGCAGGAATTATAATACAACGGACGTCAGGATGCACCTTGCGTCCCTTGAGTACCGTCGCTGCAACACGCATATCCTCTATCCTTCCGTTTGTACAGGAACCGATCACCACTTGGTCGATTTTTACTTCACCCACTTTGTCGATGGTCCTTGCCCTGTCCGGCAGCGGAGGAAATGCTATTGTCGGCTTGACAGTGCCAAGGTCTATGGTGTACTCTCTGCTGTAGACCGCATCCGGATCGGCTTTATATACCTTATAGGGTTTTGTGGAATGCTCCCTGACATAGGCCAGTGTTTTTTCATCCACATCGAAAATGCCGTTCTTTGCGCCGGCCTCAATTGCCATATTGGCCATAGAGAACCTGTCGTCCATTGACATCTCGGCCAGCCCGTCTCCGGTAAACTCCATGGACTTGTAAAGCGCTCCGTCCACTCCTATCATTCCGATGATGTGCAAAATGACATCCTTGCCGCTTACCCATTTCCCCGGCTTTCCCGTCAGTACGAACCGCATTGCCTCCGGCACCTTGAACCAGGCCTCGCCTGTGGCCATACCGGCTGCCATATCGGTGCTTCCTATTCCTGTGGAAAAAGCACCAAGAGCACCATATGTGCAGGTGTGAGAATCTGCCCCTATCACCAGATCACCCGGGACCACCAGCCCCTTTTCAGGCAACAGCGCATGCTCCACGCCCATCTGACCGACCTCAAAGAAGTTTACTATCCCCATCTCCCGCGCAAATTCTCTGATGTATTTGACCTGCTCCGCAGACTTGATATCTTTGTTTGGAGTAAAGTGGTCAGGCACTATTGCTATTTTGCCTTTGTCAAATACACGGTCGAGTCCGATCTTCCTGAACTCCTTTACAGCCACTGGAGCTGTGATATCGTTCCCCAGTACCATGTCAAGCTTGGCCTTGATAAGCTGCCCTGCCTCCACTCTGTCGAGACCTGCATGATCTGCAAGTATTTTTTGTGTCATTGTCATCCCTTTGCCTGCAGCGTTGCCATTGTTCATATATTATCCCTCCATTCGGCTTTTGGCCATATTGGATCTATTAGTCCAAACCTACTATATATACAATATAATACCGTCTGATAAAATACGATTCTTCCTGTAACTTACTGTTATTGAATATTAATATGAATGTTTTTTGTCATCCGCATTCAAAAACATATAAAAAACAGCACCATTACCTGGAGTGCTGTTTTCTGTACTGCAGAGGTGTGACCCTCGCATATTTCTTGAACATTTCATTGAAGCGCTGCTGATTTGAAAACCCTACGTTCAGCGCTATATCACTGATTTTGATGCTTGTGTCCGCAAGCAGCTCTTTTGCCCTTTCGATGCGGACCTTCAGCAGATAATTGATAGGGCTCATGCCGGTTTCGTCCTTGAAGGCCCTGGTAAAGTAACTGGGACTGAGAAATACGAATTTTGCTATGTCTCCGAGAGAGATGTCTCGTTCAAAATTGTTGTGGATGAAATTCACTGATATGCCAATGAGCTCCTTAAGCTTGGGGCTCTTGGACTTGATGCTGTTTTCCCACTCCATCTTGAGAGCCCGTGACAGCAGCACGAATAATTCCAGTATCAGAAGGTAATTGAGAAATTCACTCCCCAGCTCGGAGCTTTCCCTTTCCTTAAGTATCCTGTTCAGCAGCACAACGATCTCATTTTTGGGGCTGACCTTCAGTGTGATGTACGGTCCGGTCTCCTTGCTGCTTACAAAATTGAGGAAGTCCTCCATGGGGATCTGCGAAAACTCTCCGTTTATCCTGTTCTCAAAAGTAAAATTGAGAACGATGAATTCACATCCGTTTTCAGACTTCACGTCAAATTTATGATATTGCATGGGCTTAATGATCACTATGTCATTGGGTCCCAGCTCCACCTTCTGGCCTGATATCTCAAAAACGGCATACCCCTTTTTCATGTACACCATTTCATAGTTTTCGTGCCTGTTTGGCTCCATGGACCAAGTGATATCCTGGATCCTTTCGAGTGTTTTGACTATAACAGGCAGAAAATTTGACGAGTTTATAAGTCCTTCCCATGCCTTCGGCAAAAGCTTATCCATTTATCCACCCCTGCTTTCTTAATTAATTATATCCCAATCCCGGATAATGAATCAAGTAAAGGGGACACTTCTCCCACGAGACAGTCCAGAGGGACGCTTCTCCCACAAGACAGTCCAATGGGGACACTTCTCCCACGAGACAGTCCAATGGGGACACTTCTCCTCCCACGAGACAGTCCAATGGGGACAC
>JAAYPO010000009.1 GCA_012519745.1 Clostridiaceae bacterium
CGGAAGAGGCTCATTGTCAAGAGGACCGTGGAATAAATGCGGAAACTCAGTACGTTTTTCACTTTTCAAGGTTCATTTTTGCTTTGATAGTGTTTGCCCGATTTTTCATAGGTTACTTTACACTATCATGAGATGCACATCAAAATCCATTGACGTTATTTTACGGACTTGCTTTATTGTCTCAAGTCCTATGGGCATGCTTGGACTAAAATTGCCGTCTATTATATCAACATGAAGCATTTTGCAGCCTAGAGACTCGATCCTTCTCACTTCCTGATCCAGGTTGCACAAATCTGTACAAATCAAAGATGGTATGATAGAAAGCTTTTTTGATATCTGATCTGATTGTAAGTTTTTGTCTGTATTCACAATATATCCATCCTTATAAAGATTTCTGCAACTTTTATCAACCATTTGCACTGTATAGCAACATAATAGCATGCAATATGGAGTGATGTCAATATGTTTTTGTTTGTTTTTGTTGTTGATTTTTTTGTTTTCTTGCTAATCTGCTTCGAAACAGGTTTTGAATGTCGGATAGATGCATCGAATGCATTGAGGAATGATCTTTTAGAATAGAGTATTACCAGTGTTCTTCGTGCTTGCTGCCGCATAATATTCACCAGCAGCACTGATCAATGGAAGCTGCTTGGCTTCTATTTGTTTTTCATTGCTATTTTCTTTGTTATATTGGAAATACCGTTGTATTTTGGAAAATGATTCATGGATTTGATATGACAGGTGTATATAACTGCTTTGGCCGAAGCCTGAAAGCAGTAAATCATAGCGAGAGTTATTTTGCTATAATAACCGTCGTCTTCTTTCTGATCTCTTTAACCGCCTCTTCCGGTGCATCCCCGTCGGTGATCAAATAATCGATTTCACTCCAGTTTGCATATTGTACGATAGCATTAGTCTTAAATTTGCTGCTGTCTGCTAAAACAACTTTGATTTTGCTGTTCTTGATCATATCGATCTTTGTCTGGCCATCGATGAATGTCTTGGCGCAGGGACCTGTATGTGACTGAAATCCGCTGGTCCCCAGAAATGCAATGTCGGCCTTCATGATGTTGAGAGCATACGATGTCAGCATTCCGCTCGTTGACATTGTTATATCAGACAATTCTCCGCCTACAAAGCAAATATTATTTCCCTTTCCGGCAAGAATATTTGCTGCAGCCATCGAATTGGTGATCAACGTCAGCTGCCGGTTCTGAGGAAACATTTTGGCAAACGTCAATAACGTGCTGCCGGAATCAATAATGATGACATTGTTTGACTCTATCAGATCCAGTGCACGGGCTGCGATCTTGCCCTTCAGTTCCTGGTTTTCAGTAGAACGCGTATCTATCGGCCTTTCATAGCTCTCACTAATGGCAATAGCACCGCCATGGCTTTTTCTCACCAAACCGTTATTATTTAGAATGATCAAATCTTTTCTTATCGTCTCGGATGTGACTCCAAAATAATCAGCGATCTCTTTAACACGTATGCTGCCATTATCATTTATGATCTGTGCAAGCTTATTTCTCCGCTCCGCTGTTAACATTTTACGCATTGTTAATCTCCCAATTGCAATAATAATCAACCAAATCAAGCATATCGCAATTCTGACAAGTTGTCAACATCACCCTATCAGGAGCCATAGGTAGTACCACTCTTCACTCTCATGCGGGATCATCCCCCATGAATACCTGGTTACTCGGTTACTCTCATCCATTATACGGACATAACTACATAACTAATAGAGGCTGCAGATGCATCACTTATTTCCCAGGGAAATAAGGAGCAAGGTGTACAAAAATTCAACTATTTCATAAATAACTGCCTCAATGCCACGATTTATTCCCTATTGAGTTACATAATGTGGTTGTGCAAGTGCATTATCCGGCTCAATGCCTGAAAATTGAACAGTATGGACTGAAAGAGTTGATTTTTTGTGCACCATGCTATTTCTAATACAACCGTGCTTGGGCTGATAACAGCACTCAGTACACGGTTATCGATCCAGACCGGTGACCTTATCTCTATCGCTGGATAGGCAGGCTTCGAGAATGCTTTGTTTGTATCAGTCGTCCGAAGTTGGTATAATGATAGCAATAATATATGGCAGCTATTGGTGAATAGGAGGGTTGTTTGATGTCTTGTTACTACATTATCGGCGTCCGAATGGACAATAGGGTTGGCAATGCGGTAAAGTTCCAGGAGACACTTACAAAAAACGGGTGCAAGATCAAGGCTCGTTTGGGATTGCATGAGGTAAGCGGCGATTCCTGTTCAAATGACGGGATCATCGTATTGCAGCCTTATGGCAGCAAGGAAGATGTTGAGACCCTGGTCAAAGATCTCAACAGCCTGGAAGGCATAACGGCAAAGCTCATTGACTTGAACTAAAATCGGGGGATCAGGCTTGCATAGTCGCATAGCTCATCGAAAATATCACCTGGGTATGAGCTATGCAATTACCTGGGCTTTACCCCGCTATGATATAAATCCTTCGCTCCGCCGGCTTATGCCCAGGCAGTTCAGGGGTGTGGTGTATTGCAAAAGCAAATCCCACCCCTGGCACTATCGCTGTTATAGAATTTGGACCTGCGCAAGTCCTTCAGCTATAGCGGTCTTTCCACTGGCACTATCGCTGTTATAGAATTTGGACCCCGCATTCATTTTAGAATTTGGACCCCGCATTCATGTCAGCGGACTGAGTGCAGTGTGCAAAAACCCTATCTTCTGGGCGCGTAGGCTATCGAAAGAGTTGCCATAACTCAGATATATCTGGATTATGTATCATTCTTATAGAATATTTTCTATAATCTATATGAAAATGTGCCCAGAAGATGAGCTTTTTGCACACCCATCCTACCCCCTTGCTATAAGCTCGAGCCTCCTTCCGAGCATAAAGCCAAACACCGGAATCATTTCGCCATATCAAACAGCTTCTTTACTATCCGGATCATTGTTTCATCTGTATAATTCCAGGCGATCACCGGAAAAAGCGGACATTTTACAAGCGTTTCCCCATTAAACTCAAGCGGCAGGGCAAGGCGCGGACGCTTACCTGTTTTATCGGTCTGGGTGCAATAGCCGCAGCCGTCACAGGTTTTTGTCCTCTCGAAAATAAGGCCCTTCAGTTCATCATCCATATTCCCGTATGACTTGATCAGGGTAGTGAAATGCGGTACCTTGAAGTAAAAAACCATCTGGTTCTTCTTACGCCAATCATAATAGATCTGCATTTGTGCCTTTTGCTTTTTGGGATACACTTTCTCATACATAACATTCATTTCATTGTTGACGGGAGTATACCCCTTTTGTAGAAAATAACTCTCAAGCTCAGCAATTTGCTCTTGATTGCAAATCTTGCCGAACATCTCCACAGCAGTATATTGTTTGCTGCAAAACTTGCCATGCAGGAAATTCATCATATTTCGTGATCGTACTATGTTTTCCTTTGGCACACTGCAATGCAGCTTCCAGGCAGGGAACAGTTCACTATATTTGCTGTGCGATATCACATAACTATCCTTGGACTCGTCACATACAAGTCCGAAGCGTGACAGCTTCTCCTTTGTTTTTTGCTGGATCCTCATATCAGCTTTGCTTATGATCAATGTATTATCTGTCGCTTCACCCAGCATCCCAATTTTCAGATAATAATCAAAAAAATCGATAAGCTTCTTTTCGATTTTCTGCATTCTCAAGATAAGCTCCGGCCTATCTTTGTTCAACTGCCACCATTCACAGCACTCATCAGGTTCCTCTTCCGTATTGATAAGAGATAGATCATCATAAATGATTTCAATAGTCTCATATAGAAAGTCGTACATCTGTCTCTGCGATAGTTCACTTGCACCACAATTTGTGACAGGCTTGAATACAGGGTATGTTGCCAGGTAAGAATAAATCATGCGTTTGCCAAGGCTCTCAAATGATTGACCCAGTTTGTTTTCAAACATTACTTTTTCCCTCTTTCTATATGATTTTTACGCAGAGCTATTTTAAAAGATAGATGACAAACAGCCCTGCAAATACGGCTAAAGCAAATGTTGCTGCCAGCGCAGCCAATAGACTAAAGATGATATAGTTTGAATTAAAATCCGCAACAAACTGCATTTTATTGATTAACCATCTTGATTCCTTTTTAACCAATACTCCTGTTATCTTGACAGGGATCCTGATCCTCCATATATCCAGCTTCGTATCGCCTTTTAGTGCAAAGAAAGCTACATCACCGATCCTATGGAGTGCAGTATTGTCAACATCAAGTCTAACATCCCCCCAGTATTTCCAGTCCCCATACAAAAGATTGATAACCTCTTCTCTTGACTTAAAAACCTCACGAGGATTTGTTCCCAGAATCAAAATATCTTCTGTTTCCATTATTTCATCAACATACTGATCAACACGTTGTATATCCCTTTGTACATATCCTTCCTTCAACTTATATAACGGCTCCAGGATTTCTTTTTTATCATCTTCATTTACGGAATTACTAATATAGCCAAATGGGATCTTTGATTCTGATTTGCTTTGCATATACACTTTTATGTTCAAAACAATCATTATAATAACAAATAAAACCGATATTCCACCAAAAATACAGACCGCAGCAAACATACAAACCACCCCTTCCGTCTCCTGTTTTACCATCTTATCTGCGCAATTACCTTCACTCTTAGACAGCATGCCAATGTAAGACAATTATCAAATTAGTAACTGTGAATGTCAATGTTTTGAAAAAATATACACCCGCTTATATTAGTTTCAGAGGACTCTTGATAAACAAAGGGTAAAAATACATCACTTATTTCCCAGGGCAATAGGCAGCAGGGTGTACAAAAATTCAACTATTTCAGTTACACTGTTCATTTTTCAGGCAATGAGCTGCATAATACACTTGCGCAGCCATATTATGTTAATTACACCGAACAAATCAAATCATTTGGGCAGATTTATTATACAAGAGTTGATTTTTTGTCCACTCTACTATTATCAGAAGATCCAAACCAGTTAAATGTCTAGGCTCCCATAGCTGGAAACCTTCATTTCCCAAAATTTCTATTGTCATGATTACCTTTTGTATTGGCTTATACTTGGAAAAGATATGCACAGCCTGATTAAAGCATAAGGAAATAGATTTTCTATTTATTGTATACGTTTCCATAATTTGTTATACCGGTTATATTATTAAATCCACTCATGTTGCTGTTATGGCCGACATGGCATCAAAGGCAACAATATACTATGAAAGGATGAGCAAAATGAAGAAAGCATCAAGAAGTTTGGCTATTCTCTTTTGTATCGCGATGATCATCCAGATGTTCACATTCGTTCCCACTGCCGCCGCATCCGAATCGGCAGAGGTCACCTATGACCTGTCCACCACAGTTGAAGCGGGTAAGAAGTACATAATCGTTTCCAACGGTTACTCCCTGACTAATGAAGCTGCAAACGTCCCTGCCGCCAACGGTGGTATTTCACTGGCCTCTACTGCCGTCACCGTGGAAGGAGGTAAGATAACCTCAGAGGTGACCGACACCATGATCTGGGATTTTGCTGAAGGGACCTCGAATGTGTCGGGACCCTACACCACCGGTTTCTTTCTCACGAATGGTGATAGCATGTACCTTTCCCGCGCCTCGAGCGGCAGCGTAGGTGTTGCTCCATTGAATACCAACACCTATGACGCGGAGAACGTGGCGACAAAGCCTCATTACAGCTACTGGTCGTTTGAGGATCTAGGAGATGAAGGCACCATCAAGTGCATGTTCATGTACAATATAACCGGCACGGAATATGTATTCTTCCTGCGCGGCTCAGAAGAGGGATTCGACTGCCCTGGTGATTTAAAGGAATATATGAGAACCCTTATGTTCCAAAATCCAGTGCAGCTCTTTGAGGTTAAGACCGGTGAAGATCCAGAAGACCCAGAGGATCCGGAGGATCCGGACGAGTCTGTACTGCGTCACGAACTGCTCTTTATGTCCGACACACACTCCGACATAACCGGCAACGTACCTAACTTCACAAACCTGCGCGCCATCCTTCCGCTCCTAAAGGCGGATGGCATCAATCCCGAGGTCATCTCCTTCGGCGGCGGACGACAAGGCTTACCTCGTCGACTGGGAGGATGTCTACTCGACGCTGACTGGTATCCTCTCCATGACATATCCTGATACTGAATATGTCTTTACAACAGGCAACCACGATAAGGAAACAGACGGAGGCATAAGCGATGCGGAATTCAAGCGTATATTCGGCTTTGAACGCGTCGGTGTCAGCTGCGCCACAGACGAATACGAGATTTTTCATATCGGTGCGCAGGGCAACACAAGCGGTGTCGACAAGGAGATATTCTACGAGTCCGACATTCAGGCGCTTGACACCTATCTGGCCGGCAAGGTCGGCTCCGGGAAGGTCATCTTCATCCAGACTCATTGGCCGCTGCACCGTGCCTACAACTGGAGATGGCGCAACATAACCAACGCAAGCATCCTGATAGATACACTCAATAGATACGGCGACGACCTTGATATAGTATACTTGTGGGGACACAATCACTATACCGATGTCAATCGCCATACCATCAAGCATCCCGGTGACTACCTCATCTATGCTAATGGCTCATCTAAGGCCATCAAGTTCACCTATGCCAACGTAGGCTGTATGAACGATTTTTACCCCACCCAACAATCTTCTAAAGAAACGACCATCGGTCCGGGTGTCTGCCTATCGGTCAACATCTTCAATGACAAGCTGGTGTTCACCTATAACCGTCTGACCGGCGGAGACACGAGCAACCCGGTTCTTACCCACGACGCCAGTATCACAATCTCCGGCACGAGCTACTGGAACCCCGCCGTTACCGAGATTGCATTGCGGAATCCTTTTGACGGCCAAGTCTCCGATGGCTTAACCGTCTTTATTGAGGGGACTCAACAAGTAAAACCCGGAGATGAATTCACATTGAATGTTATGCTTGATAATCTCATCGAAGGTGTATATGCCGGAGATATTATCCTAAATTACGACGATAGCCTTTTTGAGCTAAAGTCTTGCGATGAGACAGGCGACCCGGTTAAGATCATCAGTACTGAAAAAGAACAGCCCGGAAGAGTTAGAGTACTTCTTGCAACTGAAGGTACAGCGATGAACGAAGGCAAAGTTCCACTGTTAAATCTTGATTTTACAGCGAAGGATACTGTTGCCGGTGAGTCGGGCTCCTTTACCATTACAAAAGCAGACTTCGGTATTATGCCGGGGGGTCTGGTATATTCGGCTTCAAGTACAGGCATTGATATACCTGTGGAAGAATTATGGAAACCCGGAGATACCAACAAGGATGGTGTGATAAACGTTGTCGACCTTGCCTTTGGTGCATACTACTATCAAGCAAGTGAAGGAGATCCGAATTGGAGCTTTGCACAGTCAGCAGATATCAATAATGATGGGGTCATAAATATTGTTGACCTTGCATTTATTGCACAGTTAATATTGAATGGGTAAACAATACGATCTTATTATTTGAGAGTTGCAGTAACGAATAAGAGGGTGTGTCCACGGACATACCCTCTTACTGATTGTGTTCCCAACTAGGTGCGTAACCAATACCGCATAGTAAGTGCATCATTTTGTTACACAACATCTAAGTCTCTCAAACATATGTGTTTGAAGCTTTGATGTTAATGGCTTATAATTTGATAGGAAACTGACCCTTCACTTTGCTATAATGGTTACAAATAAAAAAACAGAAATGCGAGGGGAAGCAACATGAAAGTGCCATAAAAGAATATGGGCAAAAAGATGTATCAATTTAAACAGCAAATAATAAGGAGCTCATTATGAAAAAGTACATATTATATTTTATATTAACATTTGCCCTGTTCCTGTCAGGCTGCTCACAAGATAAACCGACTGCAGGCAGCAAAAGCCCGGAAGGTGATACGATAGTCACAGCCGATCCGTCTTCCGGTCAAATAACAGAAAAAAAACCTGCTATCAGCGTAGAAAAAGATATTGGATCCGATGAAGCTAAGACAAATAATCATGAATCTGATTTTACTTACAGTATTGACGACGATAGCTGTATGATCTTAGGATACACCGGTAAAAGGGATGAAGTCCGCATCCCGGAAAAAATAGAGGGCAAGCCTGTCAAATCAATTTTCGCAGGCGCATTTCAAAAAAACAATACGATAAAAAGAGTAATTATTCCAGATAGTGTGACAATGATACTCGGTCATACATTTTACGGATGCGCAGCACTTGAGAGTGTAGAGATCCCGGACAGTGTGACATATATTGGGGATTTCGCATTTGCTTTTTGTACGGGTCTTTCGAACGTAACCATTCCCGGCAGCGTAAAAACCATTGAAAACTCCGCTTTCTTCAAATGCACCAAGCTTACGAGCGTAACCATCGGTGAGGGAGTTAATTACATAGACCTGCATGCGTTCCGGGGATGTACCGGATTGACGGATCTGTCCATACCCGACAGTTTAACAATCATTGAAGATCATGCATTTGCCAATTGCAATCTATCGGATGACGATACTATAGAAAAAATTAAGTCAATAAACCCAAAAGCATTTGAAAGGTATCTATTTGATTGATTCCTTTGCCGGCATTGCACCATCATCCGACATCTTTATTGAGTCTCGGTAAATTCGAACAGATGAAAAATATGTATTTGGCATCAAAATGGATACATTTCCAGTTAGGGCAGCAGCAGGAAATCCTGCTGGATGATTTTTCAGGTAAGGGCACCAGCAGGGAATCCTGCTGGATGATTTTGCAATTAAGGGCAACAGCAGGGAACCCTGCTGGATGATTTTGCAATTAAGGGCAACAGTAAAAATCCTGCTGGATGATTTTGCAATTAAGGGCAGGGAAATTAATGATTTTATGGTAATTTAACTATATCCATTATACATAATTATCCATATTCTGCATTATGTATCCTTGAAACAGTTAAATCGCTGCCCTTATTTGATAATTCATCCACTAGGATTTTTACTTCTGCCTTTACTTGCAAATTTGTCCATCTTGTCTTGTATTCACACCACCGGACACATACCTCTGCCACATCAGAAAAATAACCCAATTGTAACCCAATTAGGGTGAGTTCCGAAGATAAACGATGAGGCTAGATGAGATGATGAAATAAAATGAGAAAGCCCTGAAACACTGTATATCCAGCATCTCAAGGCTTTCATGTTGGAGCCCTCAATCAGAGTCGAACTGATGACCTCATCCTTACCATGGATGCGCTCTGCCTACTGAGCTATGAGGGCATATTCTGTTGCAGCGCCGCCGTGTAGCTTCATTGGTGAGCTTGTGCTGCCTCGTTGATGCAGCTCCGTTGGTGCAGC
>JAAYPO010000117.1 GCA_012519745.1 Clostridiaceae bacterium
CTCCATCACAGAGTAAGCGATCAGCTCCGTCTCCATCACAGAGTAAGCGATCAGCTCCGTCTCCATCACAGAGTAAGCGATCAGCTCCGTCTCCATCACAGAGTAAGCGATCAGCTCCGTCTCCATCTTAAAATAGGTGGCCTTCCTCTGAATAAAAGTCTCTGCCAAACATTTTAAAATCCTAGTGGATGATTTTGCAGGTAAGGGCATGAATTTTAGTTTGTCAGGATAACATAATGCAAGATTTCTAGAATTATGTATCCTGTTCATAGATTATATACAATAAAACAACCGGTTTTGCTGCCCTTAGTTGCAAAATCATCCACTAGGATTTTTCGACCTTCTTCGCACTTGCAATTTTGTCCGCTTGGACGTCTTGCTGCGGCCCTTAATCGAAAATTCATCCATCTGCGCGAAGGGCAATGGCCCTTAATCGAAAATCCATCCATCTGCGCGAAGGGCAATGGCCCCTAATCGAAAATCCATCCGCATTGGGCTGATTGCCCATTAATAAAGTTGCATCATAATGCAAACCTAAGCAGCAAAACCCATCCATGTGCCCAAAGGACCCGCAGCCATAGCTGAAGACATGCCAGCCGGCATGCTTATTGAGCGGAACAGATCTCTACAGCTGCCTCGGCTGCTGTGGCAGCATCGGGGGTATAAATGTCAGCACCGATCTCTTTACAGAACGAATCCGTCACAGGCGCCCCGCCTACCATGATCTTTACCTTATCTCTTATGCCTGCCTTTACTATCTCGTCCACTACAGTTTTGATTTCAGGCATAGTCGTTGTCAGCAGTGCTGAACAGGCTACTATATCGGCTCCGGTTTCATTCACCTTCTCAATGAATTTGTCAGCGGGGACATCTATCCCTATATCAAATACCTCAAGGCCCTTTCCTTCCATCATCATTCTCACAAGATTCTTGCCGATATCGTGCAGGTCTCCCTTCACAGTGCCGATGACGACCTTTCCTTTTGCCTGTACACCGCTTGAAGCAAGCAGCGGCTGCAGCAGCTCGGTCCCGGCCTTCATCGCTCGTGCCGCTATCAGCACCTCCGGTACGTAGACCTCATCGTTCTTGAATTTCTCACCTATTATCGCCATGCCATTCAAGAGCCCTTGTTCCAGTATCACCTTTGCATCGATACCCTCTTCGATGGCCTTTGTTACAAGCTCCTTTACTACCTTTGCCCTGCCTTGCTGCAGATTTTGTGATATTTCTGCCAATATACTCATCGCTCGACATCCTTTCCGGAAAATTTCCTGCTTATTATCACGCTTCCCACCCTTTGAGCGAGAAACGTTATTATCACGCTTTCAAAAGCTCATCTGTCCGTTTCTTTCCCTGTATTTGCCCGGGCTTATGCCAACATTGCTTCTGAAGACCCTGGTAAAATAGCTTTGATCCTCATACCCCACCATGTTTGCCACATCCACCAGGGGGATATCATGATCCGTCAGCAGCTTTTTGCTCATTTCGATCCTGACCTTGTTCAAATAAGAGTTGAAATTACACTTCATCTCCTTCTTGAAGATGGCGCAGAAATAGGATGTGCTGAGCTGGACATGGCTTGCAACATCCTTGAGCAATATCTTTTTCATATAGTTTCGCCTAATGTAATCAACCGCTTTATAAATAACATCGATGTGTTTTACATCCTTCAGGTCAAAGACGCAATCCGTAAAACGTATCATTATTCCCGACAGCCAGTATGTCAGTTCGTCTATGGTATTGAAGCAGTTTATCTGTGAAAGATAATTACAGTTGAGGCCGAATATCTGCTCAATGTCGGCTCCGCCTTCAAGGGCCGCCCTGGACAGCAGTACGATGAGCTCCAGTATCCTGGCCTTCATTACATCAAAATTGCCGCCTGACGTAAAAAACACATGTCCCAGTATTTCATTGAGCACCTTCTGCGAACCCGCCTTATCACCCAGTGGAATCAGAGACAGCAGCTCTTTCTCCTTTTCGACAGGGTACGTCCTGGTATCCCCGCACCCTTCTGCCAGCGATTTTATATATTGCACATACTCAGATATCCTGGACTGCTGTTCTAAAGCCTGCATCCTTGTTCTTGAAGGGCCATCGGAGCCGCCGGATATATACAGTGATACCATGTAGAGCATTTCCGAATAATCCTTCACGGCTTCTGGGCTGACTATCGGCAATTGCCGGACCAGCCTTTTGATCTCACTGATATCCTTCTTGTCAAAGCCGCCGCTGATAGTTATTTCTTCGATCAGCAGCTCATCAGGCTCCGTCATGAGCACTGGCCCGCCAAGGACTGCCCCTTTTGAGACTCCGCCGCATATTATCGGCGAGACCCAATGGACCAGCCCGATAGGGCAGAAAAAAATGTACCTGCCTCCAAATCTTTCGGCCTGATAGCTCCCATAAAGATGCGCTTTGCCGCATCTCTCACCTCTGCCTCCGAGGATCTTGCACAGTCCGCACCGTCCCTTTGGAAAAGCATGGGCAACTATATTGCCATGGGTATCGATAACCATGCATTCCGCGCCCACAGACCTGCTATATGTCTGCACGGCATGCTTTGACCTGTCAAGGCTGAGCTCAGACGCCTCCGCAAGCTGGATATCCCTCATACATACTCTCTTTCCGACTCGGCACAATCAATTGCTGATGTTTACACCGATAATCATACTACTTTCTCTTTATCACGTATTGAAAATTATTTAATTTTTTTGGATTTTTTAACGATTTTATTATACTATTTTACCACAAAAATGAAATAATAAAATAGTGCAAATCTTTAAAATCTATTTATATAATTCAGTTTCCTAGTTGTGTAACATTGTTGTTGTAGATAGAAATAGTATTTTTTTATTTGTAATAATTAAATATTTTATACGAGGTGTAATATGAAAATAAATATGAATGAATGGGCACGAGAGATTCTGAACTCGAAAAACAAGCTCTCCATGCCTATAATGACCTATCCCGGACTTGAACCGGCAGGATTGGAGATCATGGATGTGATACAAAATGGGGAGAGCCAGTTCAAATGCATTTATGAGCTGTCGCAAAAGTACCCATCGATAGCAGCTATGACTATAATGGATCTGTCAGTAGAGGCCGAAGCCTTCGGAAGCAGTATAAGATATTCTTCCGATGAGGTGCCGGCAGTAGTCGGCAGCATAGTGGACAGCGAAAGCTCTGCCAGGGAGCTTAAAATACCAGAGGCCGGCACGGGCAGGACCGCCGCCTATGTCAGGGCGGCTGAGCTTTGTGCGCAAAACATCAGCTCCAGGCCTTCCTTCGGAGGGCAGATAGGACCGTTTTCGCTGGCATGCAGATTGTTCGACATGACAGAGATCATGGTGGCTCTTTTTGATGAACCCGAAACAGTTCATATAATACTTGAAAAAGCCACGGAATTTCTTGCATCATACGCAAAGGATTTCAAAGAGGCCGGAGCCAATGGCATCATAATCGCTGAGCCCGCAGCGGGTCTTTTGTCACCTGATCAGTGTACCGAATTCTCCTCGGATTATGTAAAAAGAATCGTCGACGCTGTACAGGATGAGCATTTCATGATTATTCTGCACAACTGCGGTAAAACCACAAGGCTGATCCCTTCGTTGATGCACACAGGCGCAGCCGGATATCATTTCGGCAATGCAGTGGATATGACGGACATACTGCCTCAGATACCACATGACCGGCTGGTATTTGGGAACATCGACCCGGCAAGGGTATTCAGGAATGGCACCGCCGGGGACGTCAGGGAGAAGACCCTGGAGTTGCTTGAAAAGACCTCCGGTTACGGCAATTTTGTGATTTCCTCCGGGTGTGATATCCCACCGGGAACACCTATTGAAAATATCGAAGCCTTCTTCGAAACAGTAGCCAAATATAACAGGTGAATATGTCAGAGGCCGCAAAGAAGGTCGCGGAGCCTCAGGATATCCTCTTCGCAGGTTTGCTTGAGGCTGCGGTTATAGATAATACTGGCGGGATGATAGAGCGGAAAAAGCAGGTATTCCCGCTCCTGGATCATCTCTGTGACTGGTGATCCATGGCATTGGCCTATGCTCATTGAAAGAACTCCCGTCACAGCCCTCAAAGGAACATTCCCAAGCGTCACGATACACAACGGCTCCAGCAGTCCTATCTCCTTTAACAGATATGGCCTGCTGGCTGTGATCTCATCTCTTGTCGCCGGCCTGTTGGACAATCGGCCCGTGTTGGGATTCTCCTTTGACAGCCTGTATTTTATTGCATTCGTGATATATATCTCTTCTCTTTTTATGCCGGCCAGCCCAAGAAACTCATCCAGATTTTTCCCTGCGGCACCGGAAAATGGACGGGAAAGCTTTACCTCCTCGCGGCCGGGAGCTTCACCTATGAGCAGCAGCCTCGGCTTGATGCATCCGCAGCCGAATACGAACTCGTTGCCTGCAAACCGCTCAGCATATTCATCA